>JAUVRV010000301.1 GCA_030597435.1 Gemmatimonadales bacterium
AAGTTCTCTTTCGCCACGATCACCCTCAGGCTCAAGAGCATCGAGGACGAGCCACCGCCAGACATGCTCATGAGACCCGGGAAAGAGCCTGAAAACTGAACCTTGACAAAAGTAGTGGGGACCCCCACATGAGATCCCCCGTGGTCGAATCGAACTCAGCTCTCGGCTGAGTTCTCGGCAGTGTCGTTTGCAGTCTCGGTACCGCGTATGTTTTCTTTGATGCGGCTTGCGGTGTTGGGACTGATGATCCTTA
Organism: Gemmatimonadales bacterium; assembly: GCA_030597435.1. Lineage (GTDB taxonomy): Bacteria > Gemmatimonadota > Gemmatimonadetes > Gemmatimonadales > GWC2-71-9. The sequence continues at coordinate 254 of JAUVRV010000301.1, forward strand.
GTACCATGTAGATTACGAATCCGATCACCACGAACCACAGTAGTGAAGACAGCAGAGAAAACACGAATCCGAGTAGCCCTAGAGCCAGTTTCAACGCGACAACACCGATAACGGCCACGATGGAATATCCAACTAGCGTGCGAATCATGATCACTCCGTCGCTTTTATTCTGGGACACTCTACGAGTTTATGTTTAGACAGGTTTCACGACAAGGTGACCCCAATGTCACATCCTGACGTCCTCATTGTAGGTGGCGGAATCGTGGGCATGTGCTGTGCCCGGGCGATGGCGCACCGAGACCATGAAGTCGTGGTGGTCGAGTCCGGCCCCAAGACGGGAGCTGCCTCGCTGATTGCCGCCGGAATGCTGGCCCCGCAAGCGGAATCAGCCGCCGAAGATCCGATGCTGGAATTGGCGGTACGCGCACGAGACCTGTATGTGGAACTCGCACCGGTGCTACTGGACGAGGTCGGAATCGACGTAGGGCTGTGGACCGGCGGTATCATTCAGGTCGCGTTCACCGACGAAGAGTTGGCGGAGCGGAAGCGTGAGGTCGCCTGGCAACGCCAGAGTGGTTTCACGGCGGAGTGGCTCACACCAGACGAGGTGAGAGCGCGGGCTCCGGGTATATCCGGAGAGATACAGGGCGCGGCATACGCCCCCGAAGACGGCTCGGTCGACCCTCAGGCACTGCTCGAGGCAATGACGAAGAGCGCCGAGTCAAAGGGCGTTACCACGATCCGGGGTGAAGACGTCACGTCCCTGCTGATAGGTGCCGCCGGGATCGAGGGAGTCCAGACCACGAATCGATCTATCTCGGCCGGAGCCGTCGTGCTCGCTGCCGGCGCCTGGTCCGGCCGCATCGGTGGTTTGGCTAGACCCCTCTCGGTGGAACCTATCAAAGGACAAATTGCAGCACTCGATTGGCCGGCCGATGAACCGCCGGCAATCATCTACGGTGGCGGCGGCTACGTGATCAAGAGAGGGCACGAGGCGATCGCCGGATCAACCATGGAACACGTGGGTTTTGATGCGACGGTGACCGAAGAGGGATTGACCTGGATTCGCCGGATCGCCTCCGATATCTATCCCGCACTGGCCAATGCCGAGGTACGGAGAAGCTGGGCCGGTCTCCGGCCCCAGACGCCGGATGGACGACCAATCATAGGCCCGGACCCGAACGTCCCCGGTTTGTGGTACGCCACGGGTCATGGTCGCAACGGAATACTGCTGGCTGGGTACACCGGCGAGATCCTGGCCCAACTCTTCTCAGCCGAGCCAATCGAGCACGATCTCTGTTGCATCAACCCAGATCGATTCTGGCATTGGTAGGACCGTTTTCAACCGTCCGGTTGAAAGCGGTCTACCCCACGCCTGGAAACACTGCCTTCCCCTACGTATGTTTACCGGCTCTATGCAACTGATCCAATTACAGCCCGGTCGTAGCGCCCCGGGCGCCGCCCAGCGCAAGCCCAGCTGGCTCAAGGTCAAAGCTCCCGGCGGGCAGAATTACGCCGAGATTAGACGTCTGATGCAGGATCTGCGGCTTCACACTGTCTGCGAGGAGGCACGCTGCCCCAACGTCGGTGAGTGTTGGAACCACAGGACCGCGACCTTCCTGATCCTGGGAGATGTATGCACCCGTCACTGCGCTTATTGCGCGGTTGCCCATGGGACCCCACCCGAGTACGACGTGGATGAACCGGTCCGGCTGGCGGAAGCGGTCACCGCCATGCGGCTCGAACACGTGGTCATCACCAGTGTGGACCGTGACGACCTTCCCGATGGCGGCGCCGAGATATTCGCCGGTTGCGTGCAAGAGATCCGCAATCGCCTCCCCGAGACTTCCGTGGAGGTACTAATCCCTGATTTTCAAGGATCTGAACGGGCTCTACGCATAGTGCTGGAGGCTCGGCCGGCCATCTTGAATCACAACCTCGAGACGGTTGAGAGGCTGTACCCCCTGCTCCGGCCCGGCGGTCGGTACAGCCGGGCGTTGCAGCTCCTCGAGCGGGCCAAAGACTGCAATCCCGAGCAACTGACCAAGTCCGGCATCATCTGCGGCATGGGAGAGGAGTGGGACGAGCTACTCGGCGCAATGGCAGCGCTCCGAGCGGCAGACGTCGACATAATCACGCTGGGTCAATACCTCAGACCATCTGGCAGCCATTTGGCCGTGACCAGATTCTACACGCCTGACGAGTTCGAGCAGTTGGGAGCGTTGGGCCGGCAGATGGGATTCCGACACGTCGAAGCGGGCCCGCTGGTCCGTTCATCATATCATGCTTGGGATCAGGCCAAGAAGGCAACCGCAACGTCTTAGTACATCTTCTGGAGACAATAGATGGCGCAGTCAGCAGCAGCTTCGAAACTCGATGCGGAGCAAGCGGGGTTTTACCGTCGTTTGCACCGGCAGATGAGCCTGATCCGCAGGTTCGAAGAGAGGACCGGCGAGTCCTACGCCTTGGGCAAGATCGGCGGTTTCTGCCACCTGTACATCGGACAAGAGGCAGTTGCCGTCGGCGCACTAGCCGCACTCAGAGACGACGATTACGTGATGGGGAGCTACCGCGACCACGGACACGCGCTGGCACGTGGCATGACCCCACGCGAAGTGATGGCGGAGTTGTACGGCAAGGTGACCGGATGCTCCCGCGGCAAGGGTGGCTCCATGCATTTGTTCTCGGTGGAACACCAGTATCTCGGCGGGCACGGAATAGTGGGCGGTCAGATTCCCTTGATCACCGGAGCCGCGTTCGCGATCAAGTATCGCGAGGAGGACAAAGTCGCACTCGGCCTGTTTGGGGAGGCCGCCGTCAACAACGGTGCCTTCCATGAAGCGCTCAACATGGCCGCGGTGTGGAAGCTGCCAGCGATTTTCGTAGCGGAGAACAACCGTTACGGAATGGGTACAGCCATCAAGCGTGCCTCTGCCGTTTACGACGTCGCGACACGTGCCTGCTCGTATGACATGGATCAGGAGATGGTAGACGGGATGGACGTTCTGGCCATGTATGACGCGACCTCCCGCGCAGTCGAGCGCGCCAGAGTAAAGCAGCTCCCGACACTCATCGAGGCCCGCACCTATCGGTTCATGGGACACTCGATGTCGGATCCCATTCATGGTCACTATCGATCGAAAGACGAGATAGAGGAGCAGAAACAGCGAGATCCGGTCCATTCGTTTCAGGCTCAGCTCCTTGAAGAGGGCATCATGACACAGGATGATGTCAAGCAAATGGAGCGGGAGATACAAGCAGAACTCGATGATGCGGTCGCGTTCGCAGACGAGAGTGCCGACCCCGATCCCTACGAACTCTACACCGACATCTACGCCGACTGACATGCCAACTACGACCTATCGTGACGCGCTGAATCAGGCGCTTGCAGAAGAGATGGAGCGCGATCCCAAAGTTTTCCTGATGGGAGAGGAAGTTGGGGTTTACCAGGGTGCATACAAGGTATCCAGAGGTCTGCTGGATGCCTTCGGCGAGAAACGAGTGGTAGATACTCCGATAACCGAGTTGGGGTTCGCGGGCGTAGGAATTGGAGCAGCAATGGTCGGGCTCCGTCCCATCATCGAATTCATGACGTGGAACTTCGCGCTCTTGGCCATAGATCAGATCGTCAACTCGGCCGCGAAGATGCGCTATATGTCTGGCGGACAGATTGCGGTACCCATTGTCTTTCGAGGCCCCGGTGGAGCCGCTCTGCAACTGGCAGCACAGCATTCGCAGGCTTTCGAAAGCTGGTACGCTCACATTCCCGGTCTCAAGGTTGTGGCACCGGCGACGCCATACGACGCCAAGGGATTGCTCAAGTCCGCGATTAGAGACGATAACCCGGTCGTGTTTCTCGAAGGCGAAATGATGTACAACATGAAGGGTGACGTGCCCGAAGAGGAATACACCATTCCACTGGGCGAAGCGGACGTAAAACTCGAAGGCTCCGATGTAACGATAGTGTGTCACGCCAAGACCGTGGCAATCGCACAGAATGCGGCCCGCAGACTAACGGACGAGTACGGTATCTCAGCAGAGATCGTGGACCTGCGCACTATCCGGCCCCTGGACATCGATACGATCAGCCAGAGCGTCACGAAGACCAACCGATGCGTGGTAGTCGAAGAAGGACGGCCGTTCTGTGGCGTAGGCGCTCAAGTCGTGGACTACATTCAGCTCCACGCCTTCGACCACCTTGATGCACCGGTACTGCGGATCACACAGGCGGACGTGCCGATACCATACAAC
>JAUVRV010000367.1 GCA_030597435.1 Gemmatimonadales bacterium
AAACCTCGTTCGCCACCCCTTCGGAGCCGATGTCGGGTTTACGACCATCGATCTTATGCAGCTTCGCTGTGAAGCGCTTCTTGTCCGCTTCTAGCTCGGCCTCAATAGTCCAGTATTCCTGCGGCTCAAAGGCACGGATCTCACCTTCTCGCTCAACGATCAGGCGCAACACAACGGTCTGTACACGACCTGCAGACAGGCCAGCCTTTACAGACTTCCACAGCAGCGGACTCGCCTTGTATCCGACCAGCCGATCGAGGATGCGACGGGCCTGTTGAGCCTCCACCTTCCGCTCGTCGATCTTGGCCGGACTCCCCATCGCTTCCGCCCCTGCAGCCTTCGTTATCTCATGGAACAACACTCGATGTACTCGCGAACCGTTGCCAATCTGGTCAGCCACGTGCCAAGCTATCGCCTCTCCCTCGCGATCGGGGTCCGTGGCCAAATAGACCGCAGCCGAGTCCTGCGCTGATCGCTTGATCTCGGCCAGAGTCTTGCTCTTGCCTCGTATCGTCACGTACGTGGGCCGGAACCCGTTCTCGATCTCGACTCCCAACTCCCGTTTGGGTAGATCACGCAAGTGGCCTACGGTGGCTTTCACCGCATAGCCTCGCCCCAGGTACTTGCCGATCGTTCGGGCTTTGGTGGGGGATTCGACGATGACGAGTGAGTTCCCTGATCTGTGCCTGGCTGCCGGAGTTGACTGCTGACGCACCGCGGGTTTCCGCGTGGCTTTCTTGGTCGACTTCCGCACCGTCTTTTTCTTGGTGGCCTTCGCGGTCGCTTTCTTGGCGGACCGCGGCGCAGTCTTCCTAGTAGCCTTACGCGTCGACTTTTTCTTGGTCGTCTTGCGCGCTGCCGTGGTTGCTGACTTTCGTGCTGTCTTTTTCTTCTGCTTTGCCATAAAACCTACTGGTTGCCGCTTCTGTAACACCTAGAGAATAACCCAACCTCTTCAACTCGGCCTCAACGCCTTCTCCGCCCCTTCAACTCGCTTAGTAAAGCAGGTCCTGTATGCCGTGGTGGGGGGCATAATTACAGCACCTCACTCTCCAGCGCAAGTTCGGTGACCTCATTGGCCACCTGTGTGGCGTTCTTGCCATCGGTCGAGATATGGTGGTCACATTTCTCATAGTACGGTTTTCTAGTGGCGAACAGGTCGCTGAGCTGAGCTGCCGGATCCGACGCAATCAGCAGTGGCCGCGTCTCTCCGGCCGACAGACGGCGCACAGCCGTTTCGACCGATGCTTCCAGATACACCGTTGCCACCCTACCAGCCACTGATTCTAGGTTGCCGGGCTGAGCAGCCCAGCCACCACCCGGAACGATTACCGCCGGCTCACCTGCGAGAGCGCTGGCAGTCTCCGACTGCTCCAGCCTGCGGAACTCGGCTTCGCCCCTGGCGGCAAAGATGTCAGCGATGGAGATGCCTAGCTTTGCCTCAATGGTTGTGTCGATATCTTGGAGAGGTACTTTCAGGTTGGCAGCAACCAAACGACCTACGGTGCTTTTTCCGGCACCTGGCAGACCCACCAGCATCAGATGTCGTTTCACTCCCCTCCCCTGGGAAGTCCTAGCTGCTCTAGGTAGCTGTTGTAGTTGCGGCGCATTTCGCTCATCGAGTCCCCGCCGAACTTCTCGGCCGTTGCCTGAGCAAGCACCAGCGCCAGCATCGCTTCCGCTATCACACCCATCGCCGGTACTGCTATCACATCAGAGCGTTCGGACTGGGCCTGTGCGGCCTCACCGGTCTCGAGATTTACAGTATCCAGTGGTCGGCGCAACGTGGAGATCGGCTTCATCGCCAATCGCATCACGATCGGCTCACCGTTGGTGATGCCACCTTCCAGTCCCCCGGCACGGTTGCTCGATCTCGCAAACCCTCCGGTCAAGGGATTGTCGCCGTGCTTGATCTCATCGTGGGCCTCGGATCCGCGCCCACCGGCACCGGTGAAACCAAGTCCGATCTCTACACCCTTGACGGCGTGGATCGACATCATGGCGTGCGCCAGGCGGCCGTCCAGCTTGCGGTCCCACGATACGTGCGAACCCAACCCAACCACGACACCCCTGACAATCACTGCAACAACCCCACCCAGGGTGTCCCGAGCTTCGATGGCTTCATCGATCGCCTCGACCATGGCTTGTGACGCAGCATGATCCAGACATCGTACTGGAGACACATCGGCCGATTCGTTCAGCGGTATCGGTAGCGGCTCTGAGACCTCCGCGGTCACACCCCCGATCTGGACGACGTGGCTGCCAATCTCCACGCCGAAGGCCGCCAACAGCTTGCGACAGACGGCGCCGCAGGCAACCCGGGCAGCTGTCTCGCGCGCGCTGGCACGCTCCAGTATGTCGCGAGCATCGCGTCTACCGTACTTCAGCACCCCCACTAGATCCGCGTGCCCGGGACGCGGCCTCAGCACCCTCCTCCTGCGTGGCTGGTCTGGGTTGGTATCAGGCTCCGCTGCCATGATGTCTTGCCAGTTCTCCCAATCCCGATTTCGCACCAGCATGCCGATGGGAGATCCCAAGGTCTCTCCGGCACGCACACCCGACACGAACTCGACCGCATCGGCTTCGATCTTCATGCGGGCACCCCGACCATAACCGGCCATTCGTCTGCGAAGCTCTGTGTCCACCTCTTCCGCAACCAAGTCCAGTCCTGCGGGAATACCCTCGAGGATTGCCAGCAGGGTCTTGCCGTGCGACTCGCCTGCGGTTGTGAATCGGATCGTCATCGGCTAGCTCGTGAGAGAAGCGGGAACCTGTATCGGCTATGACACCGAGGGCCACCACGAATCTACCCGATCTGTGCCCGCAAAAAACCCTGAAGCAAAGAGCCCGGCTCGAAAGCCGGGCTCTATTGCGTCCTATGGTCCTGAGCCTATCGGCGGCGGTGTCAGAAGCCCTTCGATGGGAACGGGTTAACGATGGCCGGCAACTGCACCGTAACCACGCCAAACGTGGTCACACCAACCAGGATCTGCTCACCGGTTGGCTGTTCTGCAACACGTAGCGGCCCTATGATCGGATCACGTACCGGTATGATGGCAACCGGCTCGAAGAAGTAGGTATCGTACACCTCTATCTGAGGCGAGGCGCTGGCCAAATACACCAGCCGGTCATTCGGATCTCCGGTGGCGCCAACCGGCCACGTCCCTGGAGTACCACCTACGCCCGCGGCGAACGCGTGATCGAAGTTGAGATCCATGCCAGCATTCTCGCCGCCCGCGGCAATCAGGCCTCGCAGCCGGAGCCCTTCGTCCAACACATAGACGGAGTCGGTGGTGCGGACCAGGTTGGTAAGTCCGTTGAAGTTGAGCGCGATCGACATCACATGAGTGGCGGTATTGCTGATGAAGTCGCTCACTCTGAAGCTCGGACTGATACCATTGTCGAGCTCTTCCGGACCGCTGAACGGAATCGTGTCTGTACCGGTTATTACGTCTCCAGTACAGATCCGAGTGGCCACACCCATACGGGCATCGAAACCAACTGCCTGAGCGAACACATCGGTCGGTACATGGCCCTCACCTGCCAGGGCGTGGCTGAAATCTCCGGAGTTACGCACGAACGTCATATCGCGGAACACCAGGCTCTCCATGTTC
>JAUVRV010000055.1 GCA_030597435.1 Gemmatimonadales bacterium
CCGCTATACCAGTTCCTTCGTTCAGTGAGATCAATGAACTTGCGAAAGCGCGTCCGGTGCTCGAGATGTTGGGCGGTGGACGAATCGAGCTGAAACTGTTCGCGTTCGAGGCCCCGACCAACGCTGCGCGCTTTGCCCGGTTGGCGCGAGCCGGATATTTCGACGGACTCACGTTCCACCGTATTGCACCAGGATTCGTGATTCAAGGCGGTAGTCCGGGGCCGAACGAGTACATGGGCGACGGCCCGTTTACCCGTGACGAGTTGATCTTGGGTTCTCATCTACGGGGCACTGTGGGAGTGTCAACACGTGGCAGAGACACCGGAGACGGTCAGATCTTCGTGAATCTGGTGGACAATCCACGTTTGGATCACAACTATACGATCTTCGCCGAGGTGGTTTCGGGCATGGATGTGATCGACCAGATGGTCGCAGGGGCGACCATAAGAAGGGTGCGGTGGCGCTAGCGCCTACTCGGCCCCTCTCATCGTAGCCGCGATTGCTTGAACCAGGTGCGGGTGTAGGACCATGAGTTCCTCGCCACTTGCGCCCACAAGCATCCCACGTAGCTGCTCGACGATCTCTCCGGCTCGGTTCAGTGGCAGTACCTCTGCGGTCGCCATCTCCTGGCGCAAGGCACCGAGTTCTCCCTCGATCCGATTCAGCTCGTCGGCCTGGTCGCGTGCGGTTTCAGCAGATAATCCATCACGCAGCCGCGTGGCTGCATCCTGCGCGTCTTTGAGGGCGAGGACGAAATCAGCCAGATACTCTGACATTTGGCGGCTCCGTGATGGTAATCCTGCAGTGCATGGTACCCTTAGCTTAGCAAATGTTGGCGCAACGGCAAGTCTGGATAGGAGGCTGGACAGGGTACACGCGGCCCGCTTTATTGTGAGACTTCGGCCGGCTGGCCCGAAGTTGAGTGACCCGGACCCACGGAGTGTGTATGGCGGATTTGCGGAAATTGCTACGCCCGCGGTGGTTTGCCGTTGGAGCGATAGTCATTCTGGTTGCGCTTCAATTCAAGACCGTGGACAGGAGCAATCCCCTGGTCCAATCGGACATAGGCACGTCAGCTGAGATCAAGGAGATTCTGCGCCGTGCCTGTTACGACTGCCACTCCAATGAGACAAAGTGGCCTTGGTACAGCTATGTCGCGCCGATGTCGTGGTTCGTTGCCGGGCATGTAGACCACGCTCGGGGAGATCTCAACTACTCCGAGTGGCCGGCGTTCGATCTCGAGGAGCAGGAGCACCTGTTCGAGGAGATGTGGGAGATGCTGTCGGAAGGCGAGATGCCGCTCAAGAGCTATACGCTGATCCATCGGGATGCCCGGCTGACAGATGACGAGCGGGACGTCTTGCTGGAGTGGGTTCGTCCAGGCTCGGTGGGTGCCGAGGACGAGGGCAGATAACAACGGCTGAATCCCTCATCATGACGGCCTCGTAGTAGGGTTCAATTGAGAGCACCGGGAGGTCTAGTATGTCACCGCAGATCCTAGAGGTTATTGGTCCCCTTTTCGCGATTATTGGCGTCGGGACGCTTATTCTCATAGGAGTGCGGATGAGATACAAGTACAAGATTGACAGCATGCAGCGGCCGAAGTCGGGGCAGACGGAAAGGCTCACAGAAGCGGTGGATGGGCTGTACGAGCAGTCACAGCTGCTGCGCGATGAGGTCAACGAACTCCAGGAACGTCTCGACTTTCATGAACGTCTGTTGACGAGGGCAAAGAAGGAACAAGCAGATACTCCCGCCTGAGTCCCTGGACGCGAGCATCAGCCTGCGTCCATTGTCTGAAATGGTGGCGATGTTTCTACCATTACGACTACGCCACGGATGGACACCAACATGTTCGGACGCAAGAGGAAGTCGGAACGGCTGCGGGATCTGACCGGTGAGGGTGCGTTGGAGGAAGCGCTCGAAGCGGACCTGGCCGTAATTTACAAGCACAGTCCCTTCTGCCCGACCTCGGCGAGGGCGATCCGGGAGGTGCAGAGCTTCACTCAGCGCAAGCCGGAAGTTCCCGTGTACATGGTAGATGTAGTTCGCAGCCGGGCGCTGTCGCAGCGGTTGGCAAGTGACCTGGGGATCCAACATCAATCGCCCCAGGCCATCGTGGTGCGGAAGGGACAACCGACGGCCCACGGGTCGCACTATGATGTTACGGTGGATCAGCTGGAGCGCTGGTGTTCGGGCGCAGCCGATTAGGAACACTGCCACTCCGCGTTCAGACAATCATCCGTGGTCAATTATCCGTGGCCGTTATTCCATATAGTGCTGAACCTGCAGGCGCATTCCGACTTACGGTGAGGTAGCCATGGCATTTGTTCCAGTCACTCACATGTCCCAACCGCGGGCGAGCTTGGAGGCCCAAGACCTGGCGCGCGAGATCGAGCAGGTCGTTGTGGATTTTCAGAAGCGACGTCCCCGAACCAGCAGCAGGGATGTTCAGCAGGCAATGGACATCGTGGAATCGCGGGCAGGGACAGGTATCTCGCGACACCGTTCACAGGCGACCACGAGGATTATCGTAGCGACAGGGGTACTGGTAGCATTTGCGTTGGCTCTGTTGCTGTTCTTCGCTGGCTAGGCCCGCAAACCCACGGCGTAGGAGGCGGACCGGCGTAGATTGGAATCCGCGCTCATCCGCCTCAATCCGCGCTTCACCGCGGCCCTGCGACTCTACTCACCTGCCCGCGTTCATCCGCCTCAGGTCAGCGCTCATCAGCGGCCCTACTTGCGACAGGCCAACTCGATTACAACCGGCTTCGTAGGTGCATCCCTCTCGTTCGTCCTCACCTTGGCAATCTTGTCCACCACGTCCATGCCGTCGGTGACCTTGGCAAACACCGCGTATCCGAAATCACGCGTGCCGTGATCCAGGACCTCGTTGTGCTCGAGGTTGATGAAGAACTGCGAGGTGGCAGAATTGACATCTGACGTACGAGCCATGGAGAGTGTGCCGCGCTCGTTCAACAGGCCGTTATCTGCCTCGTTCGTAATGGACTCGAGAGTCTGTTTCTTCTGTCCGGCTTCGTCGAAGCCACCACCCTGAATGACAAAGCCAGGAATCACGCGGTGGAAGACGGTCCCATTGAAAAAGCCGACATCCACATAACTCAGAAAGTTCTCAACTGTGATGGGCGCTTTGTCCGGATAGAGCTCTAGCGAGATCTCGCCGAAGTTCGTGATAAACACTACCTCGTTGCTGGTGGTTGGCGCCGGGCAGGTGTCCTGGGCCGTGGCCGATGTGGCAACGATGGCAAGCAGAGCAAGGGCGAGGATTGTCGTACTCGGTCGCATATTGTGGAATCTCCGTGATCGGATGTGCGTTGGTGAAGCTTTGATAGTCCCCAATCACGGACTGCTAGTCAAGGCCGCGGAATTGGACGGAAGGGTGCAGACCAACGCGGATGGTAGCGGATCCGCGTGGATACTGTGCTCTGGGGTCGATTACAGTGACCCTCGCACTCGGTGGTTACATGAGGCATCTTAACTGCTTGATCGACGTAGGCCCCACCAAGACAGGTACGAGATCGACGACAGCGAGTTGAACCATGACTGCACACTACAAATGCGTTGTGAGGGGTGCGATGAAGGGATTGAGAGCTGGTGTGATCGTATGCGGATTGGTGCTGCCGCATCTACTCAGCGCTCAGCAAACACGGCCCCTTACTCTCGAGGACTACTATTCCATAATCAATGTGGGCAGCCCAGCCATCTCTCCCGATGGTGCCAGGGTTGCGTTTGTCCGCACAGTGACTTTGGAAGAAGGCAACAGCAGGCATAGCGAAATCTGGGTGGTTCCGTCCGACGGAGCCACCGAGCCGGTGCGGCTGACCAGCCCATCCTACTCCGCATCGAATCCACGATGGTCTCCGGACGGTAGCCTTTTGGTATTCTCGTCTTCTCGGCCAAACGTGGACTCGAACACGAGCAGTTCTGTGTGGTTTCTCCGCATGGATGGATCAGGCGGAGAAGCGTTTCAGGTCGAAGGGATCGATCGAACACCGGTTTTCAGTCCCGACAACCGCTGGATCGCGATGACCAGGCCCACGCCACCAACGACGCAACCCGATCGTGAAGAGCTAACGGAAAACGAGCGCCTCATAGAAGAGCGGTTCGATGGACGAGCCTATGACTGGATGAGCTACCGCTTTGATCGACGCGGCTATCTGAGAGATCCGCGCGATCCGCACGCTACCCCATCGCAGGAGCTGTATGTCGTATCGCGCGATGGCGGAACCCCGACACGTCTCACTGAGATGAATTTCGACGCTCAGGGGCCGACCTGGCGAAGGGATGGCAGTGCACTGGCCTTTACAGCCGATTCGTATCAGCGGGATGAACACACGTATGAACGGGCTGATCTATGGGTCGTTGATCTGGACGGTAACACCACGCGTCTCACTGACGATGGCTTCCACTACTCGAGTCCGGCGTGGTCGCCTGACGGACGCACCATCGTCCTTAGGGGATACGAGGGACTCGACAGGGTAATAGAGAGGAAGCAAGCACACGGCTCGCCGATCGACCTGTTCCTGGTTCAGACTTCCGGTGGCGAGCCACAAAACATCACGCCAGGGTGGGATCTGACGCCCGGTGCCCCAACTTGGAGTCCGGATGGTCGGTTCATCTATTTCGCGGCGGGCGTAGGGGGTAACTCGCATCTGTTCAGGATCGCTGCCGGCGGTGGCAGTGTGGAGCAGGTTACACGTGGAAACCGACGCCTCAGCAGTGTCTCGTTTTCGGCGAACTTCGAGTCGATAGCTTATGGAGTGTCTGACCCGGTTGTTCCCGGGGATATCTTCGCCGCCCATATCGATGGCTCGAACGAAGAGCGGTTGACTCGCAGCAACGCCGACCTGCTCGACGAAGTTGATCTAGCGAGTCCCGACCGCCTGGTGTATTCGAGCCATGACGGGACCGAAATCGAAGGGTGGTTATTGCATCCCGCTGGTTACGATCCCAACCGAACCTATCCGCTGATTTTGGTGATCCACGGTGGCCCCCACGGTGCCTACGGGAACAGCTTTTCCTTCCAGCGTCAGCTCTGCAAGCTGCAAACGGATACTTCGTTCTCTACACCAATCCTCGTGGATCTACTGGCTACGGTGAACAGTTCAAGTGGGCCATTTGGGGTGGTTGGGGTGTGCTCGACTATCAAGATCTGATAGCCGGTGTCGACTACGTGTTGGAGCGTTACCCCATAGATGCCGAGCGCCTGGGGGTGACCGGTGGGTCGTATGGTGGGTTCATGACCAACTGGATTATCGGCCACACAAATCGGTTCGCGGCGGCTGTTTCCAGCAGATCGATCTCTAATTGGATGAGCGATTACGGGACTGCAGATATTCCACGTACGAAGGAGAGCGAGTTTTTCGGCCCGCCTTGGGAGAAGGAGAGCCGGGATCTGATGATCGAACTCTCGCCCATAACGTATGCGGGGAATGTCACGACCCCCACACTCTTTGTGCATGGTGAGTTGGACTACAGGGTCCCAATCGAGGAAGCAGAGCAGATGTATGTTGCGCTCAAGAAGCAGCGTGTACCGGCGAAGTTCATTCGTTATCCGGAGTCCTACCACGGTGGATGGTCTCCGTGGCGCCAGGTACACGTCTATTACTCCGAACTCAAATGGTGGGAGCGATACCTGAAGTGACTAGCCACGAGATGATGTGTCCCAATCGATATGCCGTAGCTGCTCTGATTGCGTTGCTATGGACGATCGCAAACCCGATGCAGGCGCAGCAGCGTGATGCGTTTCGGGTGGGCTCTATCGAGGCCCCGGCCGGACAGATGGCATCGGGCTTTCTGGAAATTCCTGCTGGCGTGGATGAGGGTACCGAGATTCCAGTAACCGTTATGAATGGCGCACGGCCCGGTCCGGTACTGGCGCTCATTGCGGGCACACACGGCTACGAGTATCCCCCGATCACGGCGCTCCAACGTGTTCGGCGACAGTTGGAACCGGTGGAGTTGGCTGGTACGGTGATCATGGTTCACGTCGCCAACGTACCCTCGTTCTTGGGGCGCACGATCTACTACAGCCCGATCGATGGCAAGAACTTGAACCGTGCCTATCCAGGAAGGCCTGATGGTACTGTGAGCGAACGCATTGCTCACACTATCACTACACAAATCATTGAGCGTGCGGACTACGTGGTCGACCTCCACGGCGGCGACGGCAACGAGGCGCTGCGTCCATATGTCTACATGCCAGTGACTGGAGAAGCAGAGCTAGATGCCGCGGTTCGTGGCATGGCGGTCGCGTTCGGAGTGGATCACATCGTGATAGACGAGGGGCGGTTGGTCGATCCGACCAGGTCGGTGTACACCGACCAGACCGCGCTGACTCGCGGTATCCCGGCGATCACCACCGAGACAGGGCAGCTCGGTTCAAACGACGACCACTGGGTTGACATGGCGGAGCGTGGTATTTGGAACCTGTTGCGCCACCTCGAGATGGTGGCCGGAAAACCAGAAATAGAAACGGCCATCGTATGGCTGACCGATTACCAGGTGATCCCGAGCCCGGCAACGGGTATGTTCCAGCCCTCGGTGCGAGATGGCTATGCCGTTGCTGAGGATGGATTGCTCGGTGTCTTGGTGGACTTCTTCGGCGATCCGATCAGCGACATTCGGGCGCCGTTCAGTGGCATAGTGAACTACGTACTCGGCACTCCGCCGGTGAGTGAAGGTGAGCCACTCGCGATGGTGTCCCGGATCGTGGAACGATAGGAAGGTGTGAAACATGGAGATGTTTGTTGCCGGCGATTGGGTCGACCGCGCGGAGAAGATAGAGGTACGTGATCCATTTGACGACGCAGTGATAGATACGGTACCCGCGGCAAACTCGAAGGACGTGGAATCTGTGCTGGCTGCGTCTGTCGAAGGCAGTCGCGTGGCCCGTGCGATGACGACATATGAGCGATCCAAGGTAATTGGTCGCGTTGGTGATTTGGTCGAGGAGCGTGCACAAAACTTTGCCCAGCTCATAGCACGAGAGGGCTCGAAAACGATCCGGGAAGCCCGCAAGGAAGTTTCTCGTTGTGTGAACACGCTGCGGAGTTCCGCCGAAGAGGCGAGACGCATCAGTGGTGAGACGATCCCCTTCGACTCGTTTCCGGGTGGCGAGCAACGCAAGGGATACTATGAGCGTATGCCGGTCGGAGTGGTTCTGGCCATAACGCCGTTCAACGATCCACTCAACCTGGTGGCGCACAAGCTGGGGCCGGCGATTGCTGCAGGTAATGCGGTGATTCTCAAACCCGCTACCGTCACCCCGTTATCGGCGATCGAACTGACGCGTGTCTTTCAGGAGGCCGGTCTACCGCCTCAGGTGCTGCAGACTATTACCGGTTACGGGTCCGTGATAGGTGATCCGTTGGTATCTGATGAGAGAGTACGGATGATCTCGTTCACTGGTGGTGTGGAGGCCGGCAAACACATCACCGCACTTGCGGGCATCAAGAAGATCGGGATGGAGCTGGGATCTAACTCTCCTGTCATTGTCTGGCACGATGCAGACTTGGAGTGGGCCGTGGAGACCTGCGTGTCAGGTGCGTTCTGGGCGGCAGGTCAGAATTGTATCGGTGTTCAGCGCATCTACATTCACCAGGATGTCTACACGGAGTTTCGCAACGCGTTTGTGGACCGCACGGCATCATATAAGATCGGTGACAAGTTGGACGAGGCGACCGATATGGGCCCGATGATCACGGAGGAAGAGGCTGCTCGTGTGGAGCAGTGGGTCGGCAAGGCCGCGGAGAGTGGCGCGGCAGTGCTCACGGGCGGCGGACGAAGCGGTACACTGGTGCAGCCAACGGTGCTGGAAGATGTGCCACCCTCGGTTGCGGTACATTGCGAAGAAGTGTTTGGCCCCACGGTCAATCTGTATCCAGTGTCGGACGCCGCAGAGGCGATCGCTGAGGCCAATAGTTTGAATTTCGGTCTGCACGCTGGGGTGTTCACGCGTGATGTAGACACCGCGTTCAAGATCGCGGGGGGACTGGAGTGCGGTGGTGTCATGATCAACGACAGCACTGACTACCGGTTAGATACGATGCCTTTCGGTGGTGTGAAGAACTCGGGGCTTGGTCGAGAAGGCATTCGGTTTGCGATTGAAGAGCTGACCGAGCCGAAGGTTGTTTGTTGGCTGCTGCGTAACGCGTGAGCCATTTGTGGGAGATGACCATGAGTCGTACTGCCGTACCGATGCATGTAGTGCTGATGAGCGTAGTGCTTGGCCTCGTAGTTCCGGGTACGATGAACGCACAGCCGCTTGAAGCTCAGCCTCGCTTCAACGTTGTCGAAGCTACCATCGGTGACATACATCGAGCCATGCATGCAGGTGAGTTGACCGCTCGACAACTGGTTCAGCTCTACCTCGACCGCATCGAGGCGTACGACAAGCAGAGGTCGGCGGTAAACTCGATCATTGTCGTTAATCCGAACGCGCTTGCGCGGGCGGCCGAGCTGGATCGGCAGTTCGCCGAGTCAGGCATGGTGGGACCGCTGCACGGCATTCCGGTGATTGTGAAGGACAACTACGATACACATGACCTTCCCACCACGGCCGGATCGCTGTCTCTGTCTGGATCGATCCCACCTGATGACGCGTTTCAGGTTCGACGCATTCGCGAGGCAGGGGCGATCGTGATCGCCAAGTCCAACATGGCAGAATTCGCATTCACGCCGTATGAGACCGTTGGCTCGATGCTGCCCGGTCATACGCGCAACCCGTACGCGTTGAACCGGGTGCCCGCAGGGTCGAGTGGCGGTACTGGTGCGGCAGTAGCGGCCAGTTTCGGAACTGTCGGTTTGGGTACGGACACGGGCAACTCCATTCGTGGGCCAGCGTCTCACAATGCGCTGGTGGGAATACGCTCCACCATGGGGCTCACGAGTCGGGACGGGATCATACCCCTGTACTACGACAAGGATATCGGCGGCCCTATGGCACGCACTGTTGCCGATGCGGTTGCCGTGTTCGATGTGATCGCCGGATACGATCCGGGAGATCCGGTGACCGCTGTGAGTCAGCGGCACAGGGCTGAGCACTACACCAACTTCTTGGATGCAGATGCCCTGAACGGCGCCCGCGTTGGTGTGATGCGGCAGTGGTCGAACAGAGATGGTGCGGACGATGAGGTGCTGCAACGCTTCGAGGAAGCGCTCGATGCCATGCGGAGTCAAGGTGCCACGATCGTAGACCCCGTAACGATCTCGGAGATGGATGAGCTGCGACGCTCCGGACTCTGGTGCCGCCGGTTCAGGTACGACATCAATGCCTACCTGGCGACCTTAGGGCCCGACGCTCCAGTCAAGAACCTCGATGAGATAGTCGCCTCCAGGCGGACACATCCCTCGATACGGCCCAGGTTGGAGTTCTTCCAGCAGGTTGAAGGTTCTCCCGACGAAGATCCGAGTTGTCAGCGGGCGCTGGTGAATCAAGCGGAGTTGCGCGCGGCGGTGCGGCGCCAACTGGAGCAGCACCAACTTGACGCAATGGTCTACCCGACTTGGGCCAACCCGCCAAGACTCATTGGCGATCTCAACACACCCCACGGTGACAACAGCCAGGATCTGGCACCCGGCACAGGTTTCCCGGCAATGACAGTTCCCATGGGCTATGTGCGTGATGGACTGCCGGTGGGATTGCAGATCTTTGGTGCTGCGTGGTCGGAACCGACGCTCATTGCGATTGCGTATTCGTTCGAGCAATCGACGCGGCACAGAAGGGCACCGGCAACAACACCACCACTCCCGTAGTGTCTGGACCGGGTCGGCCTCTAGCTGGATCTGTCCCAGCAACCTAACTTTACCGCCTGTCGTTCGACTGGGATTGCACGGGTCTCCCGACACTCGCCGCGGTTGAGACCTGAGTGATAGATGTCGCTCATGACTGCTGGACTGTCGATAGGAATCCGGATTGGGTGTCCGGGAGGCAACGCACCGCCCTCGCTGAGTCGCCGACATGTGGTCGCGCCTATCGTCTGTATCACTGCTGCCCTATTGTCTCCGCCGGACATATGCGCCCAGACCGATCCGCCAACGTCTGTTGCTACCGTGGAAGTTGTCCCGGGTGATAGGTACGCCATGGGGAGCTTCGGTCGGTTCTTCTGGGGCGACCACTACCGTGATGCGTGGACCACACCGCTGGATGTCGAGGTGCTCGATCTTGGGAGATTCGCGGGGGGACTTACTCCGCTCAGGAAAGGCGGTGGTAGGCAGACCAAGTCACTTCGTTTCCTCGGGGCAGATGGCAGAGAGTACTCGTTCCGGTCGATAGACAAGGATCCGGCGAGCGCATTGCCGCCGCTGTTCAGGACTACAATCGCAGCCAGTGTGGTTCAGGATCAGATCAGCTCACAACACCCACTCGGCGCTCTGGTATCGGATCCGATTCTGGAGGCCGCAGGGGTTCTCCATGCAAATCCCATGTTAGTCGTCATGCCCGATGACGAGGTGTTGGGTGAGTACCGGGA
>JAUVRV010000385.1 GCA_030597435.1 Gemmatimonadales bacterium
ATGCTGGCCACTCCGCGATTACAGTTACTCCGGCTAGCGTTTTGTCTCCCAAGGTCACCGCGACCTTCGCTGCGAGCGGGATGAAGGTGTCGAGCCGCGATCCGAATCGGATGACTCCCAACCTCTCCCCCTGTTGGACCGCGTCCCCCTGACTGGGATCGGTGACGATGCGCCGGGCGACCAAACCGGCTATCTGTCGTACCAACAGTCTGCCTTTCGGTCCGTCCACACCGAGCGACGCCTGCTCATTGTCGATACTCGCCTTATCAAGCGTGGCGTTGACGAACTTGCCTGCCCGATAGTGTCTGTACGCAACCACGCCGTCAACCGGATGCCGGTTCACATGCACGTTGAACACGTTCATGAAGATCGAGATCTTGCGAGCCGGTCCCTTCATGAAGTCAGGCTCGTCTACCTCGGTGATGGACACAACGCGACCGTCTGCCGGTGCCAGTACCAGTGAGTCTCCCCGTGGTCCGCGGCGAGTGGGGTCGCGAAAAAACCAAGGGACCCACAATGCGACGGGAGCCCACAGAGCGGGGAAAACCGCCCACCATCCGAAACCCATGACCCAGGCCAGTGCCAGACCGCCGGCCAGAACGGCAAAGGCCGTGATCGAGAATGGACGGCCCTCTGGCGCGATTCTCACGGACTGTCGGAGAGCTGTTCGCCGGTGATCCTGAGGTAGGCGTCCTGATAACGGATGCTCGTCGCCCGCACCACTTCGGCCGGAAGAGTGGGTGGCGGAGCCTCCCCGTTCCACTCTCCGTTGCGCCTCAGTCCCGCCAGGTAGTCACGCAAAGGCTGCTTGTCGAAGCTTGGCTGTCCCCTACCTACCTCGTACTTGTCGGCCGGCCAGAAGCGCGACGAGTCCGGTGTCAGCAGTTCATCGATGAGTACCAAGTCACCCGTGGTCAAGCGGCCAAACTCGAACTTGGTGTCAGCGATGATGATGCCATTTTTCTGGGCGCGCTCCCTGCCTGCCTCGTACAGTGCCATGCTAACGTCCCGTAACCGGGTCGCCACTGCTTCACCCGCCTCACTCAACATGCGATCAAACGTGATGTTCTCATCGTGGCCTTCCTCTGCCTTGGTTGCAGGAGAGAAGATCGCGGGTCGCATTTCTTGACTCTCGAGCAATCCCTCGGCGAGTGGCTCTCCCGCCAGGGTCCCACTTTGCTTGTATTCCTGCCAAGCCGAACCGGTTATGTAGCCGCGCACCACGCACTCGAACGGTACCGGCTCGGTTCGCACCGCCAGTGTGGCCCGCCCAGCTATTTGGTCTCGATACTCGGCCAAGGCTGGCACTCGTTCCACGATTTCGTCCGTGTTGCAGGTCAAGAAGTGGTTGGGGACGATGTCGGCAAGTTCCCTGAACCAGTAGCCGCTGATTTGAGTCAGGACTGCCCCTTTCTTGGGGATCGCTTCGTTCATCACCACGTCGAACGCACTGATCCGATCGCTCGTCACCAGCAGCAGGGTATCATCATCCACCGAGTACACCTCTCGTACTTTTCCCTTGCGTACGAGCGGTAGTGGAAGTGTGCTCTCGACTAGCGGAGTAGTGCTCATAATGTCACCATTGCCTCATCGGGCGCGCTGTAAGGTGTGAGAGTCTGGAGTAGCTCGGCTACCGGGCCCTCGACGAATTCGATGACCTGGTCCGGTGCTCGCCCGACGTAGCGCATCGGGTCTAACTCGGCGCGCAGTGTATCGACATCCACCGCTGCGAACGCGGCGTCGGCCGCGAGACGCTGCAGTAGATCGTTGGCGACGTCTCGTTGTGCCATAGCCTGCCGCACGTCGACGGCATGCTTGCGCACGACCTCGTGCAGTGTCTGACGATCGCCGCCAGCCTCCACCCCGAGCATCAGCCATCGCTCAGTTGCCATGAACGGCATCTCGCGACCGACATTCCGCTCGATGATCGTAGGGTTCACAACCAATCCGGCACTGATGTTGGTACACAACACCAGAACGGCATCAGTGGCCAAGAACGCCTCGGGCAACGTCAATCGACGGTTGGCGCTATCGTCCAACGTGCGCTCCAGCCACTGCGTAGCAGCCGTATTGGCAGCGTTGGCGTTCAGCGAGATGATGTGTCGGGCGAGTGCACAGATACGTTCGGCACGCATGGGATTTCGCTTGTAGGCCATCGCACTCGAACCGATTTGTTCGCTCTCGAACGGCTCGAGGATCTCGCCTTCATGTTGTAACAGGCGCAGGTCGGTGGCAAACTTCGACGCGGTCTGAGCAATGCCGCTCAAGAGGTCCATCATGCGGCTGTCGATCTTCCTCGTGTACGTCTGTCCGGTCAGGGGGATCGACCGAGCGAAGTCGAACCGCTGTGACACCGATCGGTCGAGTTCCCGCACCTTGTCATGATCCCCATGAAACAGGTCCAGATAGCTGGCCTGTGTTCCGGTCACTCCCTTGCACCCCCTGAACATGAGGGCCTCGGACATGTCGTATAAGGCGGCTCCATCGAGATAGAAATCCTGTAGCCACATTGCGGCTCTCTTACCGACAGTCGTGAGTTGGGCCGGCTGGAAGTGCGTGTATGCTAACGTCGGTGTCTCGCGATGCTCTACGGCAAAGCCAGACAGAGCCTTGATTACGGCCACCAATCTCCCGAGCAGCAGGTGGAGCGAATCCCGCATGACCAGCAGTTCGGAGTTGTCAGTTACGTAGCAACTAGTGGCTCCGAGGTGAATGAATGGCCGGGCCGCGGGAGCTTGATCTCCAAAGGCGTGAACATGGGCCATGACATCGTGTCGGAACCGCTGCTCGTATTGGCGCACCACATCTGGGTCGGTGTCGTCAAGGTGGGCACGCATTTCCTCCAGGGCGGCGTCCGGTATTGCAATTCCGAGTCGCTGCTGTTCCTGCGCCAAGGTCAGCCACAGTTCACGCCAGAGACGCGCCCGATGTTTGGGGCTCCAGAGGCTCTGCATGCGGGGAGAAGAATAACGAGTGCCAAGCGGTGATTGATAGCGGGTAGTGTCGGTCATCTTACGTAGAATTCGGTTGTGTAGAACCCACCGCCGCGTTCGACAATCAGTCGAACGAAGGTTCTCCGTCCTTGTACGCGGCGAAAGAACTCGGTTAGCTGGTCAGCGTCTGTGATTGCCACGCGGTTGATTTGGACAATGACGTCTCCCGGGCTCAGCCCCGTACCGCTCGCGGCGTCTCCAACATCAAACACGAGCACCCCTTGTTCGCTGCGAATGCCTCGTTCCTGCTTTATGGCCGGTGTCAGAGTGACGAGTTGCATGTCGCCGAGGACGGACACTCTCTCGGCGCGAGACGTGGGCAGATCTTCCACGACCACCACGGTCGTGCGTTCGTTGCCATCGCGACGGAACACTATCGGGATC
>JAUVRV010000398.1 GCA_030597435.1 Gemmatimonadales bacterium
ATAGAAGAACTTGGTTTCGGATTCAGCGTACACCGGTAGCCGTGATTGACCCGTGAGCTGAACGGTGAGTCGCTCTCCTTCCAACTGGACATCGAAGATCAGTGCGGGAGTCAGTTCGTACTCGCCCACGTATCTTCGCAGCACTTCGGGAGCGACCTCGACCGTGGCGCGGACTTCTCCCAGAGGGAAGCTCGGGTTCAACAGGTGAAACCCGATGTCGTCGGCGCTGCGGTTGCTGTTGGTGAGTACCACTACGCCGGTGTTCCCGTCCTGAACGAACCCTGCGAAGCTGCGGTATCCGCCGGTGCCCCCGTTGTGCCACACGGCGGCCACGCCTTCGCCGGACCGTATATGCCACCCCAAACCGATTTGCATAGATGGCGAGCCCGCGGGCTCACGTGGTTCGTGGGTGCTGCTCAATACCGCGTGGAGTCGAGTCTCCTTCAGGCCGGCGTTTGCGGTAACAAACGCGAGCATATCGGCTGTGGTCGACCTCAGCGCGCCGGCGCCGGCGAGTGCCGGGATGTCCCAGTTGGGAACTGCCATGGTGCCGACATGCCCCGTTGCCAACCGCCGCTGCTGGTCGGGCGTCAGTTCGATCGAAGTGTCGTCCATGCCGAGCACGGAAGTAATCCTCTGTTCGATCAAATCCTCGTACGCCATCCCTGCAGCGCGCGCGAGCAGGTTACCCAGCAGGCCGGCGCCGAAGTTGGAATACTCGTATTGGCTGCCGATGTCCCTCCGCAGGGTGTAGCTGTCCAGGAACTCGTACATCTGCGCTACCGTGTAGTCGGCGTAGGGATTTGTGGCATCTGCCGGTGAGAAGTTGTTGGGCATGCGGGGCAGACCGGACGTGTGCGTGGCGCGGTCGTACAGGGTTATGCCGCGCTCACTCCTGGTCGGCGCCGTTACGCCATCCGGCAGGTATAGCTGGATCGGATCATCGAGTTTGACCTCACCTCCGGCAACCATGTCGGCCAGCAGGATGGATGTGAACACCTTGGAGATCGACCCGATCTCGAACATCGAGTTCTCGTCCGGTGTGATACCGTTTCCGAACTCGGTCTCACCGTAGCTGAAATACCTGGTGCCCTGTTGGCCTACCACACCGACAATGATCCCCACGTTGTATCCATTGTCTACGCGTGCCCTGATGCTGGCCTTGACTTCGTCGCTGATCGCGATGGACTGGGCCGGGGCTGCGGTTGGCACGTTGATCAGCACGGCCAGCAGCAGGCACCAGATCGCCGGATTGGCTACGCGGCTGGTGGAAAGCGCCATTACTCGACGACTGCTATTCACGCGTCCTCGCCATTATTTGCATCTTCTGCCTCCTGGCCAGCGTTGCCCAACCGCCGTTTGGCTTCGCCCTCATCTATCTCGGCATCGGACCATGACGGTGTTCCCGCGGCGTTGAGCGGAACCGACAATACCGATCCACTTCTGGTGGCCCGGGGTAGTCGACCCATGGGGACCGCTATCTGGTGCTCATCGTCGTCGACCAGCATGGCAACCGGCCCGCTGATTCTGACGACTGTGTAGTATCGTCTTGTCATATCGTAGCTATACCCGCCAGGTCCTGATAGTGAGCCAAGAAGGGCTGGAAATGTAGGGCCGCAGCATGCTCAGTTCAATGCGAGGCCTTCGGTCAGCCTGATCTGGCGTTTCGAACCGCAACCGATCCGATGGGGAGTGCATCTAGGGACTGAGGAAAACCCGCATCTATCGACCAATGAGTCACCTGGACCGCGTCTGAATCCGGCGATACGTTTAGTGCCTCGTTCAGCAGGGGCCTCACTGAATCCACGCCTCCTGGGAGGGTGACGATGGATCTCTTTTTCGGTGACAGTGCCGTTTGGTTCACCATACCGGCTTTCGTAGGGTCGTTCTTCTTTCTCTTGCGTCTCACTCTCTTGTTGGTAGGCGGCCACGGAGACATGGACGCTGACATGCACGGCGATCTGCATGTCGGCGCGGGTGGGGACGTGGATGGTGATCTCCACGGAGATCTACACACCGACACCGATCCGGGCGGTCTCGACCACACCGATTCAAGCAGCGCATTCAAGATTCTGTCGGTACAGAGTGTGGCCGCCTTCATGATGGGCTTTGGCTGGGCAGGCCTGGGAGGCTTCAAGGGCGCCGGCTGGTCCACCCCCGTGAGCACGATCTTTGGGCTCGGTGTCGGTATCGGAATGATGTGGATTCTCGGCAAGGGGCTGGAGGCTGTTTACCGGCTACAGAGTAGTGGTACCGTATCGATCAACTCTGCCTTGGGCATAGAAGGAAGCGTGTACATCGCGATTCCAGCACAGCGCCAGGGCCGTGGTCGTGTTCGGTTGGTCATCGATAGCAGGGAACGATTCTACAACGCCGTTACCGAAGATGAGGCGATCGGGTCACACATACGCGTTCGGGTGACGGAAGTCAATGACGACAACACTGTCACAGTATCCAGGGCCTGACGCCCGATGGTGAAAGGGACTTAGCCATGTTTTCACTAGTACTACTGCCGCAGTCCGGAGTGGAGGGCAATCCGATGATGTGGCTCGGACTGCTCGGCTCTTTTGCACTGCTGTTTCTGTTCTTCCTCGTGTTCGTCGTGAAGCAGTACAAGAGGTGCCCGAGTAACCGAGTGCTGGTCATCTACGGTAAGGTGGGCGCAGATCGGGCGGCGCAATGTCTGCACGGTGGCGGCAAGTTCATACTCCCACTGTTGCAGGACTATGCGTTCCTCAACCTCGAGCCTATGGTGATCGACATCCCACTCAGCGGGGCACTGTCGCTCAACAACATCAGGGTGAACGTGCCATCCACGTTCACGGTCGGCATCTCGACCGACCCGGTGTTGATGAACTCCGCAGCAGAACGATTACTTTACCTCAGTGAGGCAAAGGTCCAGGAACAGGCGCAGGACATCATCCTTGGTCAGTTGCGTTTGGTGATCGCGACCTTGTCGATCGAAGAGATCAACAAGGACCGCGAGAAGTTCATGAGCCTCATCAACGAGAACGTGACCGAGGAGATCAACAAGATCGGTCTAGCGCTGATCAACGTGAACATCCGCGACATCACCGACGAAAGTGGTTATATCGAGGCGATCGGAAAGCGCGCGGCCGCTGAAGCGATCAACCGTGCCAAGGTCGAAGTCGCGCAACAGGAGCGTGACGGTGCCACGGGTCAGGCGCTCGCGGACCGCGAACGCAACATCGGAGTTGCAGAACAAG
>JAUVRV010000110.1 GCA_030597435.1 Gemmatimonadales bacterium
ATACCAAACGAAAGCTCTTGCCCGATCGCGCTGAGGGCGTTGCGACATGAACGATGTCAGAAGGGAGACTATGGTTTTCATGCGTCTGGTCGTGGGGGAATCGGGATCAGGGGCACGCTACTGCTTCAACCTGTCCAGGTATTGCCGCCGCAGCTTGGCCACTTTGGGAGCGATCACTGCCTGGCAGTAGGACTGAGTGGAATTGCGTTCATAGTACTCCTGGTGATCCGCCTCCGCCGGATAGAACGTGTCGAGTGGAACGAGTTCGGTCACTACCGGATCTTCCCACAGCCCTGACGCGGTCAACTCCTCGACCACCTGCTTCGCCGCAGCCTCCTGTGCTTCGGAGTGGTAGAAGATCGCCGAGCGGTACTGTGTGCCCACGTCGGCACCCTGCCGGTTGAGAGTGGTTGGGTCGTGCATGGTGAAGAAGACCTGGAGCAAGTCCTGATACGAGACTACCGCCGGATCGAACTCGAGCTGCACGACCTCGGCATGGCCGGTGGTGCCACTACAAACCAGCTCATAGGACGGATTTGGCAGGTTCCCGCCGGCGTAGCCCGAGGCCACGCTCTCGACGCCCCTCAATTGGGTGAACACCGCCTCGAGGCACCAGAAACACCCACCGGCGAGGGTTGCCAATTCAGTCTGGTTTGAAGGCATCTACTACTCCGCTCCGTTGGCTTGGTATTGGCCGTACCTGGGTCCGGGCCGGCTAGCCGGGAAGCCCGCCCGGGCCGCTGAGGTGCTTCTCAACCAGGTCGATTGGCGCGAAGAGAATCCCCGTTAGATGGGTCGGCCGTCGCAGTAGGGCCGTCGGGATCGACAGGACCTCGCAGCTGCTGTCGGCTCGAATGGTCTGCAGCAGCAACGAGACCCCGATGTACGTCAACACGCCCACTTGACCGAGTGGACCACCAATAGTGAATAGCAGGATGACCGGTGCTACTGCGATGGCGGCACCGAGCCAGCGGTTCAGCTCGGTGGCATAAGAGCTGACGATGAAGTGCAGGACCGCGTAGAAGATCGTAATCGCTGCACACACCGCCAGAATCCGAAGATTGAACGCCGCGTCCTCGAAGCGCATGACGATGAACGACATCCAACCGAGCAATAGCGCCAACATCAGTCGCAATGTTCGCCCAATGATCCCCGCCTCGTAGCGACCTGGTTGGCCTGCAGCCATAACTGTCTCCCTGATGACGATTCCGGCACGATGCGTTGCTGCCAAAACCGGGCGTTGGTGCAACTGTCCCGGCAGTTCTACCAGCTCCAGCCCTCCCGGTACTCCGGTCTGATGAATTCCTCGGGGATCGCGGTGTTGGTGACCTGTCCCGTGCTCTGGTCGATCTCCAACGTCTTCGCACTTCGTACGGCCAGGTTGCCCAGTAACACCATCTCTGTTAATGGACCTGCATGCGTTGCGAAATCCGAACCCGCTCTGCCACCGCTCTTGCAGGCCGCAATCCACTCGGCGTAGACACCGTCGGTCCGGGCATACGTTTCATCCGGCGGGTTGGCCATGAGTTCCGCGTGACGCGACTCGTTCACGAGACGTGGGTTGTCACCGTAGATCCCGGCCACCAAGGTACCCTCGTCGCCGACCCATAGCTGTCCGCTGTCGCCCGGTGGCCAGCGTTGGCCGTCGGCGAGATCCGTCGGTCGCGGCGGAGTGAGGCTCCCGTCGCGCCACACCACTTTGATCGCCGAGCGGGTGCCCCGCGCCGGGAAGTGATAGACGATGCGCGATACCGCCGGTGCGGTTTCCTTGAATAGCGCCGTGGATTCGGGCTCGATTCGGGTGGGGTATCCGAGATCGAGCGCCCAGAAGGCGGCGTCCATCGAGTGGCAAGCGATGTCACCGAGCGCACCAGTCCCATAATCCCACCAGCCGCGCCAGTTGAATGGCGCATAAGCTGGATGGTAGGGTCGTTCCGGTGCGGGCCCGAGCCAGAGGTTCCAATCCAAGTGCTGCGGCACGTGGTAGGTCTCCAGCGGTCTCTCGATCGCCTGCGGCCAGATCGGACGGTTGGTCCAGTACTGGACTTCCCGGACCGTCCCGATCCATCCTGCCTCGACCCACTCCCGGATCTGCCGCGTACCTTCCCACGAGTGTCCTTGATTCCCCATCTGCGTGGACAGGCCCGAGTCCTGGGCCGCACTCGCAAGTTGTCTCGTTTCCCAGATGGTGCGCGTCAAGGGCTTCTGGCAGTACACGTGCTTGCCCATGCTGAGGGCCATCATGGCCGCCACGGTGTGCGTGTGATCGGGCGTCGAGACGGTTACCGCGTCTATGTTGTCACCGTCCCGCTCCAGCATGATGCGAAAGTCCCGGTAACGTTTCGCCTGCGGAAACGCATTGAAAGAGCGAGCTGCCCGTGTGTCATCCACATCGCACAGGGCGTAAATGTTCTCGTCGCTCATCCCCCGCACGTCGCTTGCTCCCATGCCACCGACACCGATACAGGCGACGTTGAGGGTATCGCTCGGTGCTTGATGACCGGGGCCACCGAGTACATGCCTCGGCACGATGTGG
The DNA here is from genome assembly GCA_030597435.1 of Gemmatimonadales bacterium. Classification (GTDB taxonomy): domain Bacteria; phylum Gemmatimonadota; class Gemmatimonadetes; order Gemmatimonadales; family GWC2-71-9. The sequence goes on from JAUVRV010000110.1 coordinate 2,537, forward strand.
AAGGCGGCGCCCGCCATAGCCATCTGACCTACAAAAGCCCGTCGTGGGATGCCGTTGGACATGATGAAGCTCCTTGGTGATTAGTAGGTCGATCCGGTCAATAGTATGGATGTATGGAGCGCTATTTGCCAGGTATGGGTCGATGGCTCGCTTCGGCTTGCTTCCCACCCAATCATGCGTGTGTACCTTCTACGGGATGCCGAGCCCCGACCCTCAGCAAATGGGGCCACTCGGACGTAAGTAGAACTAGATGCAGCTCACCCTCTGAATCACTATGTCGAATATCGAATCACCTACTAGGAGAGGCACGAACATGGCTCGATGGAACGTCATTTTCGTCATCGCGGCGTTGACCCTCGGTGCAACCGGGTTGGACGCTCAACTAACACATCCCCTCGACTCGACGACGATGAAGGCCTTTAAATGGCGGTCAGTCGGTCCGGCTAACATGGGCGGCCGCGTGACCGACGTCGCAGGGCTGCCCAGTCCGTCGAAAACCTTCTACGTGGCGGCCGCCAGCGGTGGCGTCTGGAAGACCACCAACAACGGTACGACGTTCCAGCCGCTCTGGACAAATGAACGTGTCGTTGCCATGGGAGACCTCGCAATCGCTCCCTCCGACCCCGATCAAATCTGGGCCGGTACCGGCGAGGAGGATTCCCGCAACTCGATTTCACCGGGAGGCGGGATTTTCAAGTCGACAGACGGCGGCATGACGTGGGAGCTGAAGGGGCTGGTTGAGACTCAGGTCATCGGCCGCATCGTGGTGCACCCGGCGAATTCCGACATCGTCTACGTTGCTGCCCTGGGGCACATTTGGGGTTCCAATCCCGAGCGCGGCCTCTATCGCACCAAAGACGGTGGTGACACTTGGGAATTGGTGAAGTTCATCAGCGACAAAGCGGGATTCGTTGATGTCGCCATGCACCCGGACGACCCCAACGTGCTCTTCGCCGCCAGCTGGGAACGCGTGCGAGGTCCGTATTTCTTGAACAGTGGTGGTCCGGGAAGCGCGCTGTGGAAGTCGACCGACGGTGGTGACTCGTGGACCGAGGTAGTAGGTGATGGTTTCCCCACTACCATGAAGGGGCGCATTGGGATCGGCATTAGTCGCAGCTATCCGAAGATCATGTACACCATGGTTGAGGCCGAGAAGGAAGAGGATGGTTCGGGTGGCAATGGTCTCTACCGCTCGGCCGACGGTGGCGAGACCTGGGAAAAGGTGAACGACGCCAACTCCAGACCGTTCTATTACTCGGAGGTCACCGTCGATCCGCTCGATCCCGACCGGGTCTACTTCTCGTCCACACCGCTGCAGTTTTCCAGCGATGGAGGGAAGACGGCGGGTTCGACGGCGGTAGGGGTCCACACCGATGATCACGCGTTGTGGATCGATCCCAACGATCCCGAGCGCCTCATCAACGGCAATGATGGTGGAGTTGCCATCTCGTTCGACCGGGGCGGAAACTGGCACTATCTCAACTACTTCGCGATCGGTCAGTTCTACGATGTGAGCTACAACATGGAGGTGCCGTACCGCGTGTGCGGCGGACTCCAGGACAACTACACCTGGTGTGGTCCCAGCCGACTCTCGAACGGCCGGATCGGCAAGTATCACTGGTTCACCATCAGCGGCGGTGACGGTTTCGTCTCGGTGCAGGACCCCGAAGATCCCAGCATCGTCTGGTCCGAGTCGCAGGGTGGCAACATGCGCCGCAACAACCTGGCGACGGGCGAGAGTAGTTCGCTCGAGAAGCCGGACTGGCGCAGCCTGTGGTTGCCGTACCAGGATACGATCGTAACGCTCATGAGTGAGGGCGTGGCCGAGAACGATCCGCGCATCCAGTCGTTGCGGGAACGCGCGTCGGCCGACTCGGCGGCTCACGACATGCGTTGGAACTGGAACACTCCGTTCTTCCAGTCAGTCCATGATCGCAGCCACTTTTACGCCGCCGGCAACATGGTGGTGAAGAGCACAAACTGGGGTGACGGACTCAAACCCATCTCGCCGGATCTCAGCTACAACGATCGCGAGAAGGTGAAGATCAGCACCGAGACAACCGGTGGCATCACGCCTGACGTTACAGGGGCCGAGACCTATGCGACCATCGTTTCCTTGGCCGAGTCGCCGCTGCGACAGGGGATGATCTTCGCCGGTACCGACGACGGCAGGGTATGGCTCACAGGTGACGACGGTGGTGAGTGGACCGAACTAACCGACCGGTTCGACGGCGTCCCGCCCAACTCTTACGTCAGTCGCATCGAACCGTCGCACTTCGATACCGAACGGTTCTACGTGACGTTCGACAATCATAGGACCAACGACTTCACTCCTTACGTCTACGTGACTGAGAACGGTGGCAGGAATTTCCGTTCCATCGCCTCGAACTTGCCAACCGGTTCGGTTGATTTCGTCCACGTGGTCCGCGAGGATCCCCGCAATGAGAATCTCTTGTTCGTGGGGACGGACGTGGGAGCCTACGTTTCCACTGACCGTGGTTCCTCATGGCAGCGTTTCATGGAGGGGCTGCCGGCAGTTCCGGTACACGATCTCGAGATTCATCCGCGCGACGGCGAACTCATAGCAGGCACACACGGTCGCTCCATCTGGATTGTCGACATCGGTCCACTGCAGGATCTGACCGATCAGGTGATGGCAGACGGTGCTGCATTGTTCGAACCCAGGCCGGCATTCCAGTTCGGCACGCCTCCACGTGGTGGTGAGTTCTATGCGCAGTCGTATTTCTCGCGCCCGACACCTGGCTCGAACGCAGAGATCAGCTATTTCATCGGCGAGGAGCTGGCTGGAGAACTCCAAGCTGCGTTCGATGAGAGCCGGCCGGAGCCTCGTGGCGAGCGACAGCAGGCTCAGCAAGGAGTTCAACGACCGACCCAGGCTCGAGGTCCGTCTGGAGCCAGGCAGGGTACTCCGCGCGGCCCGCAAGTTGAGATCACGGTGACCAACGCCGATGGTGAGGTCGTTGACACCATACAGGGTTCGGCGGAAGCGGGAATCCACACGGTTCGGTGGAACTACAGAGGTACCGCACCGGAAGCGGCCGAACCTGGTCCCTACGAAAAGCAGGAAAAGGAACAGGTGGCCGAGCGCGCCAAGGTGGTAGCTGACTCACTGGTCGAGGCCGGCTGGGACGAGAGTACGGTACGCCGTTTGACCGGTACCTATACGGGCGAAACCAGTGCGGCTGCGTTCATGCGTGGCTTTGGTGGAGGAGGCCAGGCCGGGGGTGACCCGGAAGAGTTCCAGGAACGACCCGGGGAACAAACGGGTGGTGGGGGCAGAGGCAGCTTCGGCCAGATGCGTGAGATAGCCGAGCTGATCGCTCCAGGTCAGGGCTTTAGGGCACTGCGGTCGATGTTCCGACGCGGTGGCAGCCAAGCTCCGTTGATGGATCCGGGAACCTACACCGTCACTCTCAAGGCCGGAGACAGAACGTTCACGCAGACGTTGGTAGTCGAGCGCGTGGGTACGTTTGCGGTGAGTCCGGCGGAGACGCAGAACTACTAGCTAGCTCCGAACTCTCTTCCTGCTCCCGTGCGTGGGGGCAGGAGAGGCAGTGGGGGCAGTAGGGGCAGAAGCGGAGCCCCGCGGTTCATTACTCGAACTGCGGGGCTTTCTTGAGCGTAGATTACTTGCCAGGGTCTCGAGTGAGTGGTACCCGAACCGGAGGAACTGTGGTCTCAACTGAAGGGCTCTCCAGAGCGTTCAAAACCCGGCTCACGATTCGCCGTAACCTGCTGAGGAATATCGTTCTTCTCATTCTCGTGGCGGGTGGCGCCGTGGTCGCCGTGGTCTTGTTCGAGGCGTACCGAGCGGTAGAGACGCTGTCAGCTTCGTTGATCACGCGTGCCGCCGATCAGACTGAGGCCGAGTTGCGGCGCTTCTTCGAACCTGTGGGACAGAATCTCCGGGTCGCCGCAGAGTGGGGTGAGACTGGCGCGTTCGACTACGACGATATCCGAGAGCTGAACTCGATCTTCATTCCCGAGTTGGATCATCATCCTCAGTTGTCTTCCCTGATGATCGCCAACGCTGACGGCTTCGAGCACATGTTGCTTCAGAGTGAAGGGGAGTGGCTCAACCGTCGCATGCTGGTCGATGTCACAGGCAACCGGGCCCACTGGATGCGCTGGCGGGCGCCGGACGATCTGATAGTGGCGTGGTGGGACGAGCTGGAGTATGACCCTCGATTGCGACCTTGGTTTCAGGGAGCCATCGATGGCGCGGCGGACGAAATCCATTGGACGGAGCCGTACACATTTTTTACCACGCAGGATCCTGGGATCACCGCGTCGAAGCGCTGGTACCTGAACGCGGACACGACGCTGACCCATGTGGTGGCGTTCGACATCACGTTGACGGATATCTCCCGGTTCACCACCGGTGTCACATTGGAGGAGCGTGGCGCTATCGTAGTCCTAACCGAGGACCGAAGGGTCCTTGGTTTGCCGCGGGACAGCAGGTACTCCGACGTCGCCTCGTTGAGAGCCGCGGTGCTCCGGCCCGCAGATTCGCTGGGCATAGCAGCGCTGTCGGGTGCTCTCGACAAGTGGGGAAGCACCAACGATGCGGCTGCGACTCCGGTGAAGTACAAGAGTGGTGGTGAGATCTGGTGGGCGGGGTTCCGGCCGTTCGAACTCAGTCCCCAGCGGCGACTGTGGATCGGTGCGGTCATACCACAAGACGATATCCTCGGGTCGACGATACGGCAGCGCAACACCGTCATTGGCATCACGATTGCGGCTCTCGTCATCGGCATCGTGATCGCGATGTTCGTGGACCGAGCGTACCAGAAGCGCTTGTCCAGCGAAGTGCTCAGGGCCAAGCAACTAGGCCAGTACACATTGGTGGAGAAGATTGGCGAAGGGGGGATGGGATCTGTGTACCGGGCACGTCACTCCATGCTCCGCCGACCGACGGCCATCAAGTTGATCCGACCGGAGCAACAGGAGCGTGCCGAGGCGCTGACGCGCTTCGAGCAGGAAGTGCAGTTGACCAGCCAGCTGACGCACGCCAACACAATCGCCATCTACGACTACGGTCGCACTCCGGACGACGTTTTCTACTATGCCATGGAGTACCTCAACGGCGTCTCGCTGCAGGATCTGGTCGACCGTACGGGACCGATGCCGGCGGATCGGACGATACATGTCTTGCAGCAGGTCTGCGGTTCCCTCGCCGAAGCCCACGGGATTGGTCTCATCCACCGCGACATCAAGCCCGCCAACATCATGCTGTGCGAGCGCGGTGGTGTGCATGATGTAGTGAAGGTGCTGGACTTCGGTCTCGTGAAGCAC
>JAUVRV010000019.1 GCA_030597435.1 Gemmatimonadales bacterium
GGCATCACGTCCCAACCCGACCGTCACTCCGCCAACAGCTCGATCCTAGCCATCTCGGCGCCGTCACCCGAGCGATGTCCCAGTTTTATTATCCTGGTGTAGCCACCGGGCCGGCCGGCGAACCGCGGTCCGATCTGAGCAAACAGATGCCCGGCAGTTTCTCTATCCTTTATGAAACGCTCAACCTGACGCCTGGCGTGGAGATCGCCCCGCCTTGCCCAGGTGATCAACTTCTCCGCGTACGGTCTCAGCTCTTTCGCCTTGGCCTGGGTCGTCACGACCCGCTCGTGGCGGAATAGCGAGGTCGCCATGTTCTTGAGCATCGCGCGTCGATGACTCGCGGTACGGCTGAGTTGACGCCCTCTCTTGCGATGCCTCATTCCTGCTGAACTTCCTTGTTCTCGCCGGGCTCTGCCGGCGGCATCGGGGCAGACACTGTCCCGACCATCTCACCCTCATCCTCCTCGACATTCATGCCAAAGACAAGGCCCTCGTGCTGCAGCATCGCGGCGATCTCCTTCAATGCCTTCTCGCCCACGTTCTTTACCTTGAGCATGTCGTCTTCGGAGTACCGCACCAAGTCACCCAACGTACTGATGGATGAGTTCTTGAGCGAGTTGATGGACCGGACAGAAAGTCCGCAGTCGTCGATCGGCTTCGCCAGCAAATCGCGCAACTGGGCGCTGTCGGTAGAGTCGCCTTCGCCGCCGTCGGGAGCGCTGGGTACACGCCCGAAATCGATGAAGTAGCGCAGGTGCTCCTGTAGCAGGGCGGCCGCGTACGCAACAGAATCCTCCGGAGAGATCGCGCCGTTGGTCTCGACAGACAGACTAACGCTGTCGAAGTCGGTCCGCTGACCGACACGCGTCTCAGCAACGGTGAAGTTGGCACGTAGCACCGGACTGTACATCGCGTCGATCCTGACCAGATCGACCGGCAGTGACCTGTCGACCGGATGCTGGGAGGCCTCGACGTACCCACGGCCCTTGTTCACGTACAGCTCACCGGAGATCTCGCGATCTTCCTGCAGTGTAAACAGAGCCTGCTCGGGGTGCACGATCTTCACGGCGCCGTGCTTCTCGAGGTCTTGCGCCGTCACCAGGCCGGCCTTGTCGACCTTGGGATGCAGCACCGCCTCATCAACGTCTTCGGCCAGCACGATCGTCAGCGACTTGAGGTGCCGGATGATCTGGTGAATGTCTTCCACCACGCCGGGCACGGTTTGATGCTCATGCACCACACCTTCGAGCCGGAACGCCCAGACCGCTGAGCCCCTGAGCGAGGACAGCAGCATGCGTCGCAGGGCGTTGCCCAACGTATAGCCAAATCCGCGCTCCAGCGGCTGGAGGCGAAACTCGGCAGCAAACGGGATATCCTCCCGCTTCATCATCTCGACCACATGGGGCCGGACCAAACCAGTTAGATCGATCGTCATCTTATTTGGAATAGAGCTCAACGATTAGCTGTTCTTGGGCAGCGATCGGAATTGTGTCGCGCGTGGGCATCTCGGTAATCTTGCCAACTGCCTTCTCGGTATCGACTGTCATCCACGGAACGGGAGCTACACGGGCCAGGCCCTCGAGCGAAGCACGCACCGCCACCAAGTCCCGACTCTTCTCCCTCAGTCGGACTTCGTCACTGGGACGAACACTGAACGAGGGAACATTGACAGTACGTCCATTCACCTCGATATGACGATGACGCACCAGTTGGCGCGCCGCCTTGCGGCTGGCCGCGAAACCCATCCGGTGGACCACATTGTCGAGCCGAATCTCGAGCGCGACCAATAAATTGGTGCCGGTCACACCCGGGAGCTTCCTAACGTTCTCGAGCGTGTTGTGGGACTGCTTCTCCGAAACGCCGTAGATCCGTTTGACCTTTTGCTTCTCTCTCAACTGCTTGGCGTACTCCGATACCTTGCGTCGCCGCGCCGTCGCCTGGCCGTGGTCACCTGGGGCGTAGGCCCGCTTATCGACAGAGCACTTCTCCGTCAAGCAGCGGGTACCCTTGAGAAACAGCTTGGTGCTCTCGCGGCGGCAGAGCTTGCAGGCCGGTCCTGTGTAACGTGACATGACTAGACCCGCCTCTTCTTGGGAGGCCTACAGCCATTGTGAGGAATCGGCGTAACGTCGCGGATGGAAGCAATGTGCAGACCCGCCGAGGCGAGTGCCTGAATTGCGGATTCGCGACCTGCACCCGGGCCCTGGACCCGCACATGCACCTTGCGCACGCCGAGATTCAACGCTTCACGCGCACAACTCTCAGCAGCTACGGTGGCCGCAAAGGATGTCGACTTCTTGGAACCCTTGAAACCGGACTTTCCGGCCGAACCCCAGACCAGGGCGTTCCCCGGATTGTCCGTGATAGTGACCAGCGTATTGTTGAACGTGGCGGTGACGTGGGCAATACCTTCGGACTCCACGACCTTCTTGGATCGCCTTGTTCCGGAACCTTTCGATTGAGCCATATCTTATTTCTTGAGCACTTTCTTCTTGCCGGCGATCGCGCGGCGTGGCCCCTTCTTGGTTCGCGCATTGGTGTGCGTGCGCTGGCCTCGAACAGGAAGTCCACGACGATGGCGAGTACCGCGATAACTGCCGATGTCCATTAGTCGTTTGATGTTCATCGCGATTTCAGTGCGAAGAGCACCTTCGACCTTCACGTTTCGCTCGATAGCCTGACGCAGCCTTGCGACCTCGGCGTCAGACAGATCCCGCACACGCACGTCGGCGTCAACCGCGGTGATCTCCAGTATCTGGCGCGACGTGGATATACCCACGCCGTAGATATAGGTCAGCGCGACCTCGACTCGCTTATCGCGAGGAAGATCGACACCGGCGATACGGGCCATACCTTAACCCTGCCTCTGTTTGTGCTTGGGGTTCCGCTTGCAGATGATTCGCGTCACGCCTTTGCGGCGGACAACTTTGCAGTGCTCGCAGATGGGCTTCACACTGGAACGAACTTTCAAGACATACCCCGTCAGATTGCTAGAGCCTTGCAATATAGACGGGGGCTAAATGCAGCGCAAGTGAGTGTTTACGGTGTGACGCGCACCTCGCGTAGTAGCCACTTTCCGCCTATGCGACGGAAGCCGAACAGTATCGTTTCCGTTCGTTCCTGGTGCGTTCCCTTGACCACGTAGACCCGCCGGATCTCCGCATACACGTGGTCTTCAGCCAACTCCCGCAGGCCAGTCCGCTCGCACGAGATCTCCTCGGCCGGCTTCACATACTGCTCCAGCAGCCGAGCTGCCTGACCGGGTTTGAGCGAGGCGGACGGAGCGATCCCCGGGATCCGCAGCCTGATCGTGTCGCTCCCGGACACCAGAGCAGACATTTCGTGAGACCGCCAGGACTGTTGGGCGGCCTCGATTACCTGATCGAGATCTTCCTGGGCTGTCAGGAGCATGGGCGCGTGTGCTAGTATGGCGGCCAGCAGGACCACGTTGCCGAGTCTTTGCGTTCTTCTCACCGGGCTTGCCTCATCTCATTCCTGATTCTCTTATACACCTCATCCGGGCGTTCGGCCCTAGTTATCGGCCGGCCCACCACCAAGTGGGTGGCACCAGCCCTTACGGCACTCGCCGGATCGGCGGTCCGGCGTTGGTCGTCGGCATCCGCCTCGGGCGGCCTGATACCCGGCGTCACGATCCACGGATCCGGGCCCACGGCAGACCTCACCGCGGCAACCTCGAGTGGCGAGGTTACCACCCCATGGACTCCAGCCCCCACAGCCAGCTGAGCCAGCCGGCTGACCTCGGGACCCAATTCAGTGACACCGTCCCGCCCCAAAGTGTTCCAGTATGCTTCAGGGTCATACGAGGTCAACACCGTAACCGCAACCAGCTTCATTGCCCCGGACGCCTCGACGGCAGCAGCCAGCATCTCCTCTCCACCCAATGAGTGGACGGTCGCAAGATCGACGCCCTGGTCGGCCGCCACTGCCGCGGCTCCAGCCACGGTGGTGGGAATGTCGTACCACTTGAGATCCAGGAATACCTTGATATTGCGCTGCTCGAGCCGCCGCAGTATCGCCGGCCCCTCCCTCACAAACAACACGGGCCCAACCTTGGCCCACTCGATGTCGGGTAACCGGTCGACCATGGCCAGTGCCTCGTCGGCCGAACCCAGGTCGAGCGCAACGATGCGGTCAGCCACCGCGGCTCCATTCAGCGGCCAACCGCTCGGGAACACGCGGGGCGGCGAATCCGGCAGTGCCAACACCCACCAGTGATGCCCCGGCTGCCAAGTACTGGTGGACGTCTTCGATGGAACGGACCCCACCCACTCCAATAACGGGTAGTCCCGTGCGTTCATGCACCTCACGAGTTGCCAACACCCCAACCGCGAGCAAGGCCGGGCAGCTCACCCCGCCCCTGCCGAATCCGAGGCGCGGTTCGGGGATGCCTGACCCGGTGTCGAAGCGGAAGACCGTTCCCGGTATGGTATTGACCAGAGAAAAACCGTTGGCGCCGGCCTCCGCGGCTGCTACGGCCGTCCCTGGTAGATCGCTGACCGTCGGGGGCAGCTTCACCACGAGTGGCTTGGCCGTGACGTCCCGGCACCGTGCGATCAAATCGGCTAGAACAGTGCGGTCGGATGAGAACTCTTCGTTACCGCGGGAGGTGTTGGGGCAGGAAACGTTGAGTTCGAACGCAGTGATTATCTGGTGTGAGTCCAACCGCTTCACCACGGTCGCGAAGTCGTCCAGCGCAAACCCAACCACGTTCACCAGCACACGGGCTCTGGTGAGGTGTTCGGCCAACCAGGGTATTTCCCTCGCGGCTACCTGCTCCACTCCGGGATTGGCCAGGCCCACCGCGTTGAGCATCCCACCCGAAAACTCGGCCACTCGTGGAGCCTTGTTGCCAGCCCGTGGCTCAGGGCTAACCGCCTTGGTCACGATCCCACCCAGCCGGTCCAGGTCCACGACACCCGACACCTCGCGACCGAAACCCGCCGTACCGGCTGCCAGCACGATCGGATTCTGGAAGGTTGTGTCGAAGACGCTGATTGGTTGCGTTGCTGTAGTCACCGGTTGTTGGAAGTTGGCGACTGTCGAGAGTTAAGCAAGGTCCTGAGTGAATCCTCCAACGCCATGTATGCGGCATCCGCCTCACCGTTCAGCACAAGCGTATATGGCGACTCCGGATAATCATGATACAGGACTGCCAGCAGCGAGTCGGCCCGGGACGAATCCAGCCAGACCGCGGCGAGGATGGCTTTTGGTGCAATAGCCGATTCGGGGAAGCGCCTTGGGATTTCACGAAACACAGCGGCCGCCAGCGCCGCAGCAGCCCACGAATCCCGCAACGCCTCGGCCGCAAGAAAGAGATCCAGGTCGGTGACCTGACTCGTCAGTTCCCCCGGAGCCGCTCCGGGAGCCGTGGCGGTGAGCGCAAGGACCACTGATTCCAGATCGGTCAGAAGTTCGGAGTAACGCAGCTCGCTGGCCCGATCCTCGGCCAGACTCACGGCGGCGAGAGAGTCGAACAGACTCGGTAGCCGGGTCACTTCGCTGGTGAGTCGCAGTTCAGCCTTGATTAGCTGGACGAGAGCCGCCCGCGCGACCGCGGAGTCGGGTGCCGTGATTACCGCCTGTTCAAACCGCGCGGCAGCCCGGCCGGGTTCGTTCCCCGCCAGCCAACGCTCCCCGTCCGCCAGGAGCAAACGCCCCCTCTCACCGGAGGTCAGGTCGGGGCGCCGGGCAAGACGGTCGGCCACGACGGCAGCGACCTCAGGGTATGCCGCTCCGAGGGTGTCCATGATCGTGAGCCAAGCGGATTCGTCATAGCGACCGGACTGACTGTTGAGCAGGACCCGTTCGGCTTGCTGCGGTTGACCGACGTGGACGTACGCCAGCGCCAAGTGGAAATTCGCCTGTGGCAGCCCACAGGCAGCCAGGTCCCGCGCGGCCGCGGTGTATTCTCGCAGCGCCAGGTTCGCCCGACCACGCCAGAACAGGGCCGTTATCGCAACGGATAGGTCGTTGGACTCGGCAAAGGGCGTGAGTGTCGTGACCGCGTTGGAGTAGTCCCCCACCTGGTAGTAGCACTGCCCCAGCAGGAGCCGGCTCTGGCGCACAATGAATGTGTCCGGACTGGTGTTCAGCGCCGCGTCTAGCGGATCGATTGCCCTGGCACAGTCACCAGCAGCACGCAGGGCCCTACCCCTGAGGAGCAGCGCGTCGTCTTGGTATTTGCTCTCGGGATATCGAGCGACGACTGATTCGGCTTTGACCGCCGCCTGGGCCCAGAAGGACCTGGCCTCGCCAACGCGTCCTTCGCGCTCAGCCTTCTCCGCCTCTTTGACCAGGCGGTTGGCATTGTAGAGACCGTTGTAATAGGCACAGCCGGCAAGAAGACCCAAGGCGAGCCCGCCGAGGATCAGTGCCGGCGGCCGCATCATGGCTCTACGCCGGCCATGACTTTGGCTTCGTAGCGTTTGAGGTACTTCACCACGCCATCGGCGATGGCTTCGGCGAGCTTCTGTTGTCCGGTGGCGGATGACAGGAACCGAGCATCGCCGCGGTTGGTGGCATAGCCGGTCTCAACCAATATGGCTGGTCGACGCGCTGCCTTCAGTACGGCGAACCGCGCCTGGGAGACCCCTCTGTCCCGTCCGGGGTGCACTGCTGCACCCGACCCCTGGACCACATCGGCCAGCTCGGCCGATTGACGCAAGTATTCGTTGCTGTGAAGATCCTTGTAGATAAACGAAAGCGGATCGTCTTCGTCCAACGCCACATCTCCTTCGTACCTCAGGTCCTCGTTCTCCATCGCCGCCACACGCGCGGCTTCCGCAGTGCGCGCATCATCTAGGAAATAGGTCTCGAAGCCCGCGACGTTCTCGTAACCGGTTCTTGGATCCAGGCTGTTCACGTGTATACTGACAAACACGTCGCATTCGTCACGGCACATGGAGGCACGTTCAGCCAAGCCAACGTCTACATCCGCCGTCCGCGTCATTACCACGCTGACCCCGCGTTTCTCCAACTCGTCCTCGAGACGCCTCGCTATCGCAAGTGTTATGTGTTTCTCGTGCACATTGCGTGGCAAGTACTTGCCAAGGTTGCCAGGCTTCCGACCACCGTGCCCCGCATCGACCACGACTTTGTGCAACATGCGGAACCCTTCGCGGGCCGCTGCGCTACCCGGCGCCGGCGCGCGATAGTTCAGCCGCGGTTGCGTGACTACCGGCGTTAGTCTGGATTCCTCGAACCGCCCAGCATGGGGATCGTAGCGATAACCTTCGGAGAACATGCGGGGGATGTACTCGGTGAGCCATTGGAGCGGCACGAACACGGTGTCCCTGCTTACGTACGCTCCTCCAACGAGAGGAACCACACGGCCCTGATACACGAATGCCGCAGCACCCAACAGAAAGCGGAACGGCTGCTGGGCGAACGCGATGGTGACCCAATCACCGGACACCTCTGAGGTGACCGGAAGCAACTGGCTCAGTTGCGGCACCGCCAGTGCGGGATGGCCCATCTCGGTCGAGACCGGTACCTCGAGTTGACCTCTCGTGGTAGCGACCACGATCGAGGTTGGCACCGGGTGTTCGGTCAGATTGCCGGGAACCCCGAGAACCGTAAGTGCTAGAACCAGCCTTATCATTCTCTGCGCCCCATGGCACGAGCGGCCTCTCGATCCGCGTCGCGCCGTTTGAGGTCCTCTCTCTTGTCGTGGAGTTTCTTACCACGACCCAACCCCAACGTCACTTTCGCCCAACCCTTGGACAGATGCAGATCGAGTGGTACCAACGTGAGTCCACGTCGTTCCAACGCACCCACCAAGCGGCGGATCTCGCGCTTGTTCATCAACAGCTTGCGGGGCCGCTCAGGATCGTGGTTGGTGTAGCCGCCGGAATCGTAAGGTGCGATGTTGACACCCTCTAGCCATATCTCGCCCGTGCGGATCACACCGTAAGCCCCCTTCAGACTCACCTTGCCAGCCCGGACCGATTTGATCTCGGTTCCGGTAAGCACCAAGCCGGCTTCCCACGTCTCCTCGATGTGGTAGTCGTGACGGGCCTTCCTATTGGAGGCCACCACTGGGCCTGACGACGGCTTCCCCCGATAACGTTGTGACACTAGCTAAGTCTAAGATAGAAAACCACTTCCGAGCGGTCAAGCAAAGCCTTGACGCCCCATCCCCTTCATGTCACTATTCTCCACCGGTTGAGAAGTTCCCTGCCGAAGTGGTGGAACTGGTAGACGCGCTGCGTTCAGGGCGCAGTGGGCGTAAGCCCGTGGGGGTTCGAATCCCCCCTTCGGCATTGGATTCACGATTTGTGATTGACGATTTGCGATTTGCGATTGGCATGCTCCGCGACCATACTGACCCGGGCGGGAGCCCGGGGATCAGAACCCCTGACTGGAAGCCAGTGGCTAGGTTAGAACCCCTGACTGGAAGCCAGGGGCTAGGTTAGGTACTTCTTCCCCTCCTTCCCCTCCTCAATCTGGCCGGGAACACGATTGTAGATTGGATGTTGAGGGACCGGGGCAACGCCCCATCAATACACAGCCATCCCCAAGTCCACTTCCCGAGCCCAGGCATCAATCCCTCCTTTGAGGCTTCTCACCTGCGAGAAACCGGCGGCACGCAGAAGCTCCAGTGCCAGCAGCGAACGGACTCCCACAGGGCAGATTGTGACGATCTCCTTGTGGCCGTCGAGCTGGCGTAGCTTCGCTGGAAGGGTACCCAGAGGTATCAACTCGGACCCCGCTATGTGGCAGATGGCCCATTCGTAGAGTTCACGCACATCGACGAGTTGCAGATCGGGGTTCTGCTCCAGGCGTTGCTGGAGTTCACCCACAGTGATCTCCATGCCCTCCCGGGTCGTGGCCGCACCAACGCCACAGAACGCTTCGTAGTCGATCAGCTCGCGGACTGAAGGGTGCTCACCGCACACAGAGCACTCCGGATCCCGCTGCAACTTGAGTTCGCGGAAGCTGAACTGGAGCGCGTCGAACAGTACCAATCGACCCACCAGTGTTTGTCCCCTACCGAGGATGAGTTTGATCGTCTCCAGGGCCTGGATCGTCCCAATGATTCCCGGCAACACGCCGAGTACGCCACCTTCGGCGCAGGAGGGAACGAGTCCGGGTGGCGGTGGCTCGCGAAACAAACAGCGGTAGCACGGTCCACCCTGGGCGGCAAATACCGACACCTGACCTTCGAAGCGGTAGACAGACCCGTATATGTAAGGTTTGCCGGACAGCACACAGGCATCGTTGGTGAGGTATCGCGTAGGAAAGTTGTCCGATCCGTCAATCACAATGTCGAAGGCCCTGACAATCTCGAGCGCGTTCTCTGAGGTCAGGCGAGTATCGAACAGCTCCAGCGACACGTAGGGATTGATGTCCTCGATTCGTTCTCTGGCCGAGTCGAGCTTGGGCTGCCCCACGTATCGCGTGCCGTGGATGACCTGACGTTGCAGGTTCGACTCATCGACTACATCGAAATCGACCAATCCCACAGTCCCTACACCAGCGGCAGCGAGGTACATGGCCGCCGGAGATCCCAATCCGCCGGCACCTATCAGCAGAACGCGGGCAGCTTTGAGCTTCCGCTGACCTTCCGGCCCCACGTCCGGTAGTGCGAGGTGCCGGGAGTAGCGGATCAGTTCTTGGTGGGAGAAGCCGGTGGGGTCGGTGTTATTGGGATTCGACATGCGAGTAAGGTTAATAGACAGATGAGGAGGGGAAGAAGGGGAAGAAGGGAAAGAATGGTTCTCCTTCCCCTCCTTCCCTTCCTTCCCCTTCTAATCCTGGCTGGGCGGTGCGGGGTGGCCAGGTACCCCCGGCTCGGTCATCGCCCTGAGATTCAAGAGCCGCTCCACCTCTTCTTCAGACAGTATCCCCTTCTCCACCACCAACTCCCGGATCGTCATGTTCCGCTCAACTGCTTCCTTGGCAAGCTTGGCTGCCTCGGCGTAGCCGAGCTTCGGGGCGAGTGCGGTCACAATGGCGGGATTGCGTTCGAGCAACTCGCGACAACGTGCTTCGTTGGCCGCTATATCCACGATGCAGCGTTCCGCGAAGATCCTGGTGGCGTTGGTCATGATCTGCATCGCGAACAACAAGTTGTGAGCGATGACCGGCATCATGACGTTGAGTTCTAGCTCCCCTGCCTGGGACGCGAGCGCCACGGTATGGTCGTTTCCCATTACCTGGTAGCAGACCATGTTGACCATCTCGGCAATACTGGGATTGACCTTGCCGGGCATTATGCTCGATCCGGGTTGAACCGCTGGCAGTGAGATCTCCGCAATACCCGTATTGGGCCCGGACGATAACAGCCGGATGTCATTGGCGATCTTGTTGAGGTCCCCGGCATAGGTGCGTAGGGTCGAGGAGAACGCAGAGAAGTCGCCCATGGATTGCATGAGTTGGACCCGGTCCCTACCCTCTTGCACCTCCAACCCGGTGATCTCGTTCAAGTACCGGATCATCAGTCGCGTGTACTCCGGCTCCGTATTCAGTCCCGTTCCCACGGCCGAACCACCGATGTTGAGTTCAGCGATCCACTGGGTGGATGCCTCTAGTCGGCGGATGTTCCTTTCGACCGTATGGCCATATGCCGTAAACTCCTGACCCAACCGTATGGGTGCCGCGTCCTGGAGATGGGTACGTCCCGACTTGATCACGTGATCGAATTCGCGGCCCTTGGCAAGTAGTGAGTCCGTCAGGACTCGCATGGCATAGAGCAACTCCGGTAGCAGCGAGAGCACGGCGAGGCGAATCGCGGTGGGAATCGTATCGTTGGTACTCTGCGCCATGTTAACGTGATCGTTGGGATGTACAGGAGTGTATTCGCCACGCCGGCCACCCAACAATTCGTTGGCCCGGTTCGCCAATACCTCATTGGCATTCATGTTGTGGCTGGTACCGGCACCCGCCTGGAACGGATCGACCACGAACTGATCCCGGTGCTTCCCAGCCAAGACTTCATCTGCGGCAGCCACGATTGCGTCGGCGAATCGCGCCTCGAGTCGGCCTGTTTCTCTGTGTGTCAAAGCCGCGGCCTGCTTCACCCACACTATTCCGTTGACAAACACCGGTAACGGTGTCATTCCCGAGATTGGAAAGTTGTGGCGTGCACGCTCGGTTTGGATGCCGTACAGAGCTGAATCGGCTACAGGCAATTCACCGAGCGGGTCGCGTTCGATTCTGTCCGTCACCGCGTGATCTCTACCCTGAGCGCGTCGTTGAATCGATTGAAGTAACTGAACAATCCAATCACCATTGTGATCTCAACCAACTCACTATCGTCCCAGTGGGCGGCAAGCTTCTCGTAATCATCGTCGCTCACCGAGTGTCCGCTTTCTGTCACCAGTTCGGCATACCGCAAGGCCAGCGCCCAGCCCTGATCCATGCCGTCTTCTGACCCTGCTGTCGTGGCACCCTCCTCAGGCTCCTCAGGTCTAGCCGCTGCTATCCATTCCTCTTTGGCACCCAGCCGCCTTGCCAAGGCGGTGTGAGCAGCGAGTCAGTACCTGCAGTGGTTGATCGACGACACGCGAACCGCCAGTAGCTCCTTGAGCACAGTCGGCACGTCTCCCTCGTTCATCACCGTGCGGAAATGCGCGATCATCGTGGTCAGATGTTTCGACCGCACTCCCACCGTACGAAACATGTTGGGGATGTTGCCACGTTCCTCGAGGAAGGCATCGAAAACACCCTTGACCTCGGGTGTTACTTCGCCTGGATTACGCGGGCGGATACGGGGCGTTGGATTCGTCAATTGGGTTGCTCCGAGTGATTTGCGATGTACGATTTGTGATTTCAGATATACGATTTGACGTATGTTCGAACCCAGCATAAACCGAAAACCACAAATCGCAAATCGTCAATCGCAAATCCAAGCTCGATCATACGATTCTGTACGCGCCAGTAAGAAACGGATTGGATCTTCTTTCTGCCCAAAGCGTCGCCTCCGGTCCATGCCCCGAGTAGACGACCGTCTCGTCGGGCAGCGTAAGCAGCTGTTCTCGGATGCTCGTCAGCAGGGTCTCCGTATCGCCGCCGGGGAGATCGGTGCGACCAATGGAGCCGGCAAACAGCGCGTCGCCCGACAGAACGATCCCGGGCGCGACGAGCGCGACACCACCCGGGCTGTGCCCCGGTACATGCCGCACCGCGAACACACAGTTGCCAACGGTGAGTTGGTCGCCGTGCTGCAACTCGTGATCCGGGGGTGGCGACGCCTCCGATCCCACACCAAGCCATTGGCCCTGGCGTTCGACGTTGTCGTATAGTGAACGGTCGGCAGGGTGGAGGTAGATCGGCACTTTCGTGTGCTCGATCACGTGCTTCACCCCGGCGACATGGTCCAGATGTGCGTGTGTGAGCCATATCGCACGTAGCGTGAGTCGTTCGTGCTCCAACCGGCGGAGAAACAACTCGGCTTCTTCACCGGGATCCACCAGCACGGCATCGCGCGTCTCTGGATCGGAGATGATGAAGCAGTTCTCTTGGAACATGCCGTTGGTTAGGCAGATGATTTCAGGCGCTGTTGTCACGGTGCCCCGTAATCCCGGTGTCCCGGTTTCCCGGCCCCACCCATCGTCCTTGATCGTCCTTCATCGTCTTTCATCGTCCCTCATCGGTTCCACAGTCAAGTACCGATCTGCAGTCTCTCCCGATGCAACTCCTCGATGCTCTCGAGCCACGTATCCGGCACGTTCATCGATCCCATCGGGGCGGGATCATGTCCGGACATGTCATCGCCGTGCCAATCCGAGCCGCCAGTAACCAGCATTCCGGTGTTGCTGGCAAGTGCATCGAGTCTGGCAGCCGTTGGGTCATCGTGCGCCGGATGTAGCACTTCGACTGCGTCCACACCTTGCCGCTTC
Source organism: Gemmatimonadales bacterium (assembly GCA_030597435.1). Lineage (GTDB taxonomy): Bacteria > Gemmatimonadota > Gemmatimonadetes > Gemmatimonadales > GWC2-71-9. Next base: position 12,864 of record JAUVRV010000019.1, read on the forward strand.
AGTTCTGCCAGGATCACCTTGCTCGCTCGCAGCTTGAGATGCGCCGCGGAGGTCACCCCGCCCATTCCCTTGACCAGCGCAGTCACCTCCTCGAGTGGTGGCAGCTCCTTGGCAACAAACGCCGGTCGCCGATCAGCAAGGAACTTGCTGAACGCGCGATTGATGTCGGGAACGAGTCCCTCTTTGACCAACACGCGCGCCACGTGGGGCCGGCCTACGGTACCACCATCCGCCTCGGCCAGGACTGCATCGACCTCGATCGGCGCCCCCGCTCGACCCAAACGCTCGACTATGGCGTGAGCCCGGCGCACCCGTTTGGTCCTCTGATCGTCGAGAAATCGCTGCAGGTCGGGATCGTCGAGCGGCAGGAAGTAACCCAGCAGGTGCAGCTCGCCCCAACTCACACCGACGCTGAACTCACATCCGGTCACTACTCTAACGCCGCACTGCTCACCGGCAGCCATCGCAGCCGCGACACCGTCGATGGTATCGTGATCGGTGAGCGCGATGGCGGACAGGTCCGCCGCCGCCGCCCGGCTCACTACATCAGCTGGAGAGTACTCGCCGTCTGACGCGGTGGAGTGGACATGCAGCTCTACCAACGGCACCCCTATCCGCGGTTGCGCTGGTAGCCGGCCTCTGGACTCGTGCCCGCGATCTGGGAAGCGTGGAGCAGCTGTGACAGGTAATCGTCAGACAACTCGGCCAAGGCGGCGTCCCAGCGACATGCACCGCGGGGTGAGAACCGAGAGACGCGACGTACTCTGTTCGGTCCCGTTCCCTTCTCAAATATGAGTGCAAACTCGTCACGATCGTACACGGTGATCCGGCCCGATGGATAGACCACCCAGCGATCGCCATCCACCTCGATACTGCGACGTGCCATCCTCAAACCGCTCCTTCCGCGAAACCCTCTAAATCTTGTTTGACGTCCGCCATGAACCGGTCGGCATCGGCGCCATCTACGACCCTGTGATCATAGGATAGCGACAGCATGCCTTGAGTCCGGATCGCAATAACGTCCTGCCCGTCGTCCAACGTGATGACCTTGGGTCGCTTCTCAATCATGCCAATGCCCAGTATCGCCACCTGCGGCTGATTGATGATGGGAGCACCGATGTAGGACCCGAACACACCGGGATTAGTGATGGTGAACGTGCCGCGCTGGACCTCGTCCGGATTGAGTCGCTTGGTACGCGCCCTATCTCCCAGGTCGGCCATTCGCTTGGCCAGGCCCACCAGCGACAGTTCATCTGCGTTCCTCATGACCGGGACGATCAAACCCCAGTCGAGCGCCACAGCGATTCCTATGTTGACGTCCTGGCGATAGATGATGGTTTCGCCGCTCACAGACGCATTCAGAATCGGGTGCCTGCGCAGGTTCTCGGCCACCACCTTCACGATGAAGGCGAGAAACGTGAGTCGTGCGCCCCGTTGCTCGTACTCGTTCTTCTTGGCTGCCCGAATCTCGGCAATCCTCGTAAAATCGATCTCGTAGTAGCTGGTAACGTGCGCCGCGATCCGGCGCGAAATGACCATGTGATCCGCAGTCAGCTTCCGGATCCGACTCATGGGCTCGACGCGGTCGCCCGGCCAGGATTCGACAACGGGATGGGCAAGCTCCCCACCGCCCCCTGTCCAGGGGGGAGGGGGGGCAGAGGGGGCAGTGACGACAGACACAGCCACGGCGGATCCTGCTACCGGTGAGGCTCCGCGAGTTTCGATGTAGCCGAGTATGTCCTTCTTGGTGACGCGTCCGGCGTGGCCCGTCCCCGGAATCGTACCGAGGTCGACTTCGTGCTCGGCGGCGATGCGACGTACCAGCGGCGTGGATTTCTGCCTCAAACGCTCCTCGGCGGTACCTGCACCCCCACCCCCGTCTCCACTCGGTGCAGCGGCAACTGCGGCCGGCCGCATGACCGGTTCGGCTTTGACCTCTTCAACAGCCGGCGGAGTGGGCGGGGCCGTCGGTGCCGCAGCAGTCTCCTCGACCGGAGGAGCCGCC
>JAUVRV010000139.1 GCA_030597435.1 Gemmatimonadales bacterium
ACCGGTCACATTGATTCTGGACCGATGATCGTACTCGCCTCGAGGTCCCCGCGCCGTCAGCAGCTGTTGGACATGCTTGGTATCGAGTACGAAGTGGATCCAGCGGAGATTGATGAGCGTGCTGAGCTGGGGGAACTGCCCGAGTCACTGGCCGTGCGCCTGGCAAGAGAAAAATCCGTGGTTGTAGCCTTGCGACATCCCGACACACCGACATTGGCCGCAGACACGCTCGTGGTGCTGGACGATGTGATCTTGGGTAAACCGCTTTCTCCCGAAGATGCCGAACGAATGCTGGGCATACTGTCAGGTCGACAGCATCGGGTGATAACAGCGGTGGCACTGACCGTGGATGGCAACACGTCGGAACGGTTCGATGTAACCAAGGTATGGTTCCGACAGCTCGACCAAGACTTGATCAGATCATATGTTGCGACGGGGGAGCCGCTCGACAAAGCGGGAAGCTACGGCGTGCAGGGACGAGGTGCTATTCTCGTCGAGCGGATTGAAGGTGATTTCTTCGGAGTGATGGGCCTGCCACTGCGTCTGGTGGTGGCCTTGCTGGACTCGGCGGGTATTCCCTATCGCTTCACGCGATAGACCGGCACCTTCTCAGCCTTCCCCTTGAGTTGCAACGCCTCGAGTTCTTCCATCGCAGGTGGAGTCGCCAGTTCGTCATAAAACCGGCGTGAGAGTATTATCTCGCCCGGCCCTGCCTGCGAACAAAGACGTGAAGCGGTATTCACGGCGTCGCCAATCACGGTGTACTCCAGCCTGCGATCGCTGCCGATGTTGCCGGCGAATACCTCGTAGTAATCGATGCCAATCCCGATCTCGACTGGCTGTCGTCCCTCAGCCGCCCACTTCACGTTCAACTGAACCAACACGCTCTGCATTTCGATTGCCGCGGCGATAGCGCGGTCCGCGTCATCGTTGTGCGAAATCGGTGCGCCCCAGAGAGCCATGATCGCGTCTCCCATGAACTTGTCCAGGGTGCCCCCATGCTCGAACACGATCTCCACCATCTCGGTGAAATACTCGTTCAGCAGCGTTGCGATGTCATCCGGCCCCATCGTCTCGGACATGGGCGTGAAACCACGGATGTCACTGAAGAAAACCACCACAGGCCGCTTGGTGCCTCCCAGCTGCACCGCACCCTCCTGACCCGCGATCTGCTCGGCGATGTTGGGTGCGAAGTACCGCTGGAAGTTGGATACAACTACGGCTTCACGTTGAATACGATCCAGTAGTTGACTATTCTCGATTGCCACTGCCGCGATGCCCGAGAACGCGATCAGAAACTCGAGATCTTCATCATTGAACGCTTCGGTCGCAGTCTGACTGTCGACGTAAAGCAAGCCGAGCACCTTGCCTTCGCCTGTTTGATCGCGACTTCCCAGCAGTGGTGTGCACATTGCGCTACGTACACTCTGGACCAGAATCGATTTGCCACGGAATCGGTCGTCGGTGGCGGCGTTGTCAGTCAGAATCGCGAGGCGTTCCGATACAGCACGGCGGGCAATGGACTGAGGGACGTGTCTGCTGCCACCTTCGCCACCCAGTCGGTTTCGCGAAATACGTGGAATCAGGTCCTCTTCCTCCCCTCCACCATGAGTATCGACACGCGGTCTACGTTCATGACTTGCCCCGTGCTGTCGCCGACCTTCTCCAGAAGTCTGTCCACATCCTGGTGACGTGACAGAGCTTGTGATATGTCCAACAAGAGCGTGAGTTTGCGCGCTCGACGCTCTTCTTCTGACTCACCTTCCACCTTGAGCTGAGATCCACTGCTGGGCCGGGCGACCACCTTGTCTTCTATCATGTCACCCGTGTCAGGGACTGCCACTTGGCGTACGATGGTGGCTTCCGGGGGTGGTGCCGTGAACGCTGGCATATCCGGCATCGGCTGCCGAGTGGGTGGGGTGACCTCGACCACCCTGAAGGCCACACGGCCGAACGTGACGACATCACCATTGACCGCCTGAGCCTGGTCGATCGGTGTTCCGTTTACAAAGGTACCGTTGCTCGAGCCGAGGTCCTTTACGTCTACACCTGCCTCCGTGAGCGACAGCTCAGCGTGATGACGTGATACAGTGGGGTCGTAAATGGGGAGATCGCTCGTGACCGCACGCCCGACAATCACGACTCCACCGAACTTGAGGTCGATTGTCTGGTCACCTGTGGTACTGCGCAGCTTGAACGCTCTCACTCGAGGCACCTCTGAGACAAGAATATATCTGTGTCCTGGAACGGGCGCTAACGCCTGGCGGCGATTGCCAGCGCACGTAACACGGCGCTCGCTTTGTGTTCTGTCTCCTCGAACTCGCGGCTCGGATCGCTGTCGGCGACTATTCCCGCTCCCGCTTGCACGTAAGCCTGGTTGCCCCGAAGCAAAGCAGTCCGAATCGTGAGCGCAGTATCCAGATTGACACCACCCCAGCCGATGTGACAAATGGCCCCAGCGTACGGGCCGCGCGATGTTGGCTCCATTTCGTCCAACAACTGCATGGCCCGGATCTTGGGTGCACCGGTAACCGTACCGGCGGGAAAACACGCCCTCAACACATCAACGGCATCGAGTGACGGTCGGAGCCGCCCTCGCACCTCGCTCACCATGTGCTGCACGTGAGAGTAGCGTTCGATGATCCGGTGTTGGGTGACCGTTACGGATCCGTACTCTGCCACTCGGCCGACATCGTTACGGCCCAGGTCGACCAGCATTGCGTGTTCGGCCAGCTCTTTCTCATCTGCCAGGAGTTCCTTCGCAAGTTGGTCGTCACGGTCAGGATCGGTTCCACGTGGGCGAGTGCCGGCTATGGGTCTGACCGTGATCTCGCTTTCTTCTACCCGTACCAACACCTCTGGTGAACTGCCGGCGATCGCGAAATCATCGAGCGTCAGGAAATAGAGATAAGGGGCGGGATTCAGCGCCCGCAACGACCGGTACACGTCCAGCGGGTCAGCCGATATCGACACGTCTTGGCGCCGCGATAGCACGGCTTGGAACACGTCTCCTGCAGCGATGTGCTGTTTGATCCTGACCACATCGCGTTCGAACTGGTCACGCGAGAATGGGCTCTGTGACGGCAGCAAGGGTGCTTGCGCCAGGCTCAGAGGCACCAGGCGAGGTGGTTCCCGCAGACGATCGAGCAGGACCTCGATCCGACCGAGCGCCCGGTCATACTCTTTGCGCAAGTCGCTCGCTGAAGTGGCTAGTTCGACGTTGGTGTTAGCCAGCAAGATCGCGCGACCGAAGGCGTTGTCGATGATCACCAACGTGTCAGCAATGATGAACACGGCCTCGGGCATGCCGAGATCGTCGACGGGACCTCCCGGCAACGACTCCATGGCTCTGACGGCGTCGTAGCCGAGATATCCGACCGCACCGCCGGTGAACCGAGGTAGTCCCGGAACCTTCACGCCCCTCAGTGGACGCAGTCTCTGGGCGATGTGCTCGAGGGGATCGTTGCACTTCCCCTCGCTCTCCCAGCCGGTTGCCGGCATCCACCTGTCGACACGACCGGCCTGGTACCGCCACGCCTCGCTCGGCTCGGTTCCGAGGAATGTGTAGCGAGCCCAGCGCTCTCCGCCGACCAGTGACTCGAGCAGGAAGCCGAATGGAGGTCGGGCAATGGCAGCGAAGGCCGTCACGGGAGTGAGAGTGTCGGCAGAGAACTCGCGTACGACAGGTACGATGCCGCCCTGCCTTGCGAGGCTGCGATAGCTCTCGAACGTGGAGGGGCTAATCACCGTGGCGCCGCCAAAACGTACTCGCCTGTCGCTTCAATGATGGCCGCTACTATGTCAGTACCGTCAGGCCGTGAACTCGCCGCAACGCGCCACAGGTCTACGGTCGTTTCCCACCATATATTGAGGGCGGCAGCGTACTCACTTGGAGTGTCGTACTTGCTCGAGGCGTCGGCAATGCTTCCATCGGCGTACCAGGCAAAGAAGAACCTCGCCGTTGGTGCGGCGTCGTCCTGGAACGAAAGCCCCGCTGGAGAGATCGTGAAACCGTAGTGGCCCGGCCTTGCATCGACCGTCACCATTGCAGAGTCGCCGCCTCCGAGAGGTGCCCCATCGAGACTTAGCAGGGACCCGGCTGGAAAGGTCCATCCCAGGTAGGGATTGTTTACGGCATCGGCGTGAACCAGACGGTGGGTTGTCGGCCGTGCATTGTAGACCCAGAAGCTTGTGGAACCCGGCGCTGGTGCACCCGCTTGCAACGGCAGGATGAGTAGAGTGGCGGTACTGAGCAGGGTGTCTACCGGCTCCGTCAAATCAGAACATGCCGTTACGAGCATGGTGACCGTAACGCTTGCAGCAGCCACCCCACGCCATGATATTGCGCGATGAGATCGCATCAGCTCGGAGTCGCCCTTCTCGCGCTGGTTCCCAGCCTCGCTTCCGCTCAGGAGTGGAACAGCGATTCCACGATGGCGATCGTGAACCGCGCGGTAGAGCGGCGTGCCAACGTCAGGTCCGACAGTGGTCTGAGGGATTACCGTGCTCGTGCCCATGGCTTCTTGTTCTTTCTAGGACAGCTGGGCGAACTCGAAGAGCCGCCGAGATTGATAAAGTCCGATCAACTGGAACTCGAAGTTTACTGGAAAGCTCCGGGTATCGCCAAACAGCGAATTGTTGGTTGGCGCAATCGAGCTGACCTACCTACCGACATTCGCTATCACCGCGACCACCTTGGGATCGTCACCGATAACTTCGGTGACCTGATTGGATTGGGTCACGAAGAGGAGGTGCGCAACGTACCTCATCCCCTCTCACGCAACGGCGTAGGTCTGTACGACTTCGCACTGGTGGACTCGCAGACGATCAGGACACCGCGACGCGTCGTGCAAGTCTATCAGGTGAAGGTACGTCCCAAGGATGTCGAGGCGCAGCGGGTGATTGGAACGCTGTATATCGACGTAGATCAGGCAGAACTGGTACGGTTTCGATTCAACTTCACCCGCAATGCATATGTAGATGATACGCTGGAGGACATCACCATCGTTTTGGAGAACAGCTTGTGGGACGGTCGCTACTGGCTGCCGGTCAGACAGGAGATCGAAATCCGACGCCGGTCGTCATGGCTTGATTTGCCTGCACGCGGGATAATCCGCGGTCGTTGGGAAATCGACAGCTACCAGTTCAACACCGACATTCCCGATCCAACGTTTCGCGGTCCGACCATCGTCGCAGCGCCGGAAGCAGTACGAGACACCTTCCAATGGGAACAGTCCCTCGACGCAGCCATCAGGACGGTGTCCGACCCTGCCATGACCTTTGACCTCGAAGAGGTGCGCGCGGAGGTGCGGCAACTGGCGCAAGATCAAGTGCTGACCGGATTGGCCACGTCGAAACTAGGCGCGAACAGCATCTCCCAGATAGTGCATTTCAACCGTGTGGAAGGCCTCGCCTTGGGCCTGGGCTGGATTCTCCGGCCGGGCGGGGGTGCCGCGAGGCTCTATACCTGGGCGTCATACGGTTTCAGCAATCGCCGTTTCCGAGGACGTGTCGAACTGAGTCGCCGGTTTGGCAAAGTCACGCTCGGTGTCAAAGGCTCGGCGGTGACCCAGGATGTCAGTGACGCCTTGGTGATCTCACCAGCGTTGAACTCGATTCTGTCGCAAGAGGTGGCCAATGACTACGGGGACTATTTCTACTTGAAGCGCGGGACTGTGCTCACTGAGCTGGAGGTGGGAACACGCAGCGTGTTGAAGCTCGAGGTCGGTGCTGAACATACCTCGAGCATGTCAGTGGAGGCGAACCCTGCAACGGGCGAGTTTAGACCCAATGCCTCATTGGGCAATGGCTCGTATGGTGTTGGCAGTCTGGGCTTCGAGTTGCGCAGCTCGGGTTTCGTACATGGTAAAGGTGTCAGCGGGGCTATCACCCTGGAGGGGGGAGTCGGAGAAGAAACGTCCTACGCCCGCGTCTTCGGTGAAGGCAGGGGACTGTTCCCGCTGGGAGGCACGGATGTGGCAGTAGCCCTATGGGCCGGCGCCGGTAGTTGGGAGCTTCCGTCCCACCGGAGCTTCGTGATGGGTGGCCGAGGGACGTTGACTCCGGATCCGTTTCGGCAGTGGGGGGGCAGGAGGGCGGTTTTCGGCGAAATCGAGATGCGGATTCAGGTGCCGTTCCCAGCCATTCCCTTGGGTCCCTATACATCGACCGACAACAGGATCACGTTGGTGCCGAATTTCGCGGTTGGATGGACCGGTGGTGTTCTGGTGCAGACCGTTCCTTGGCAGACTACCGGCACCCTCAGGCCCGTGATAGGTCTTGGGCTCGAGTGGTTCCACAACCTGTTCCGAGTAGACGTGGCGCTCAGCCTGAGGGATACCCATTTTGGGATCGTGTTCGATGTGAATCGGAACCTGTGGGGGATCTTATAGATGAGCGGATGTGCTGGCGCGTGAACGGGCAGAGTCGGGTTTGATAGAACAGCTGCACCGTCTGGCGATCTAGTTACCGGCTATCTATCTTACGCTGTTACTGTCGTTTACAGGACGTTGGAGGACGGAGGTGCGCCGTAGCGCAGTTTAGAGATGAATGGCTGGCCGCGACGGTCGAGGAGATTGTCGGTGGTGGCCGACTCGAGGAACTCCGCAGTAGCGAAGCGATAGAGGAGTCGCTGTGGGAGGCTGTTGTTGCATCGGACGATGTAACCGATGAGCAACTCCTGAGCGCCCTGGCGCTTCGCTTCAGGCTCAAACTTGCCGACGTTTCGCTGGTTGATCGCATGGCGCTCGAAACCGTGCCGGAGCAGGTCGCTCGGCAGTACCACATCCTGCCTCTCCGTATCACCGATTCTTACCTTGAAATAGCGTCATCCAACCCGTTCGATCTCGACTGCGAAAAGACCCTGGCGTTCGCAACGGGACGTGAGGTACGGGTCGTGTTGGCGAGCCCGGCAAGAATCCAGCAGAG
>JAUVRV010000406.1 GCA_030597435.1 Gemmatimonadales bacterium
CAAGCACTCGGCTGGGAAAACGGTGTGCCGGGAGCGGAGGTGCAGCTACATCGTACTGTTGACCCATTCCAACCGCACATTCTCTACACCGATTCGGCAGGCAATGCATACATATCGAACTTGCTGCCTGGGTTGTACAAGATTGCCGGGTATCGAATCTTGACGGGGCAGGAGACCGCACCGACCGGCGGCATCGTGCGTGCATTCGGCGACGGGTTCAAGCAAGAAGTTGGGAGCAGAGGTAGGGTTTCGTTGGTGCTGAGGACGGATCGGAAGGGCTCACTGGTCATCAGCGAGATCTATTACGGAGGACTGACCCACGCAAATGACTACTACTGGGCCAGATTCTCCGAACTTTACAACAACTCCGACACCACCATCTACCTGGACGGCATGCTGTGGGGCTATGCATTCGGTAGAGCTTACTCTGCCGTGCTGACATGTGAGGACAATCGGGCATTCCGCGAGGACCCGGCGGGACTCTGGTCGATCGAGTTTCATCAGTTCCCGGGCAGTGGCCGGGAATACCCGGTGGCGCCAGGTCAAGTTGTCACTGTCGCAGTCGATGCAGTGGACCACTCGCAGGTGGACCCAACGCTACCCGATCTGTCACAGGCGGATTTCGAGTTGGAGGGTTCCGCAGACCCTGACAACCCCGACGTCCCGAACATGCCACCTAGGGGCCCCGCCTCGAATATGTTGGGTCATGGCATGCTGGCGGGACCAACCCACGTCATGTTTCTTGCGCTACCTGTCGATATTACTAGCCTCGTCACACAGGTACACATGAAAGGGCATCGGCAGGTACGCATCCCAACCGAGCGGATCTTGGACGTTGCGCACGGCATGACGGAGACTCCAGATTCTGACCCAGCCAAATATCTTCCCACCTACTATTGCTTGAACTGGGTCAACCGAGAATTCGATCGACTGGAGTCGGCGGTATATCGTCCAGAGGGCAACAACAGGGTTTCCCTGCACCGCAGGGTGCTACGTAGCGTGGCGGGGCGGACGATTCTGCAGGATGTGAACACCTCGCGCCTGGATTTTGTCCTAAGCCTCTATAGTGTCGGCAGGATCGAGTACTAGCTGAGCCATCGACGCGTACCCCGCGCGGTAGCCCACGCTTGACTGATCAACGCAATGCGGTTCTGTACCAGGAGTGGAGCCTGGATGGCTCCAGACCCCACCCCTGTTGATCCCAGATCGCCGTGCTCTACTTCTCCAAGCATAGGCAGCAGTCGTCCCTTGAATTGCACATGCCCCAATTCTGGTAGTGTTCCATGCAGAAGTCTTCACAGAATTCGGGCGGCTCACTGTTGCAGGTGGTGATCGGTGGCGAGCAATCCATACGAGCAGAGGCTTGCGTCGCACCGAACATGAGGGCCACCGCAATTCCAGCAGTGAACAACAGATTCCGAAACAGCTTGAGTCGAGTACGCATTTGAAACCTCCCGTTTGTGGTACATGGAGCTAATGGGCCGTCGCAGCATTGGGACGGCCTTCTAGGACGCGTGCCGCGACTGTCGTGACGGCGTTGACGATCGAGTCGACGGCACCGGTCTCAGTCACCGCACCGGTGCGGGTGAAGCTCACCTTTCCCTCCGCATCGATGATCAGTGTCTGAGGTGTGATCTCTGCTCGGTACAGTGCCCGCAGCCTCCGGTCTGTGAAGCTCACCACCGGCAAATCGATGCCATGCTCCGCCACATAGCGGCGTGTCGCTTCAACGCTGTCGACCGAGATTCCCACGACTTCAACCCGCGCGTTACCGGCTAGCTCTCCGGCAATCCTCTTCCAAGCCGGAAGTGAGGCTTTGTAGAACTCGCAGCTCGTGGAAAACACGAAGAGAACCTGCACCTGACCGTGAGGAGCTTGCCCAAGCAGGACTGAATCACCACTCACCGACGGCAGTGTAGCGGCTGGAACGTACATGCCCACGTAGGGATCGCGGATTCGCGTGGTCAGGCCCTCGACACGCGCCAGCAAGTCACGTTTCTGCAGCGCCAGGGCGACCATCAGCACGGTGGCCGCGGTGAGCGCAAGCACGAGAACAATGGAGCGCAATTTCGTAAGTTCCATCTTCCACCTCCAACCATGCAATTGGGGCAACCACTCACCGCCAAGCAGGGTCCGAACGTGCCAAATGGGGGTCCGAACGTCATGAACCACAGCGCTGTCTCAACCCACACGACACCACGGTAGCTCCAAACCAGCTCGACGGCACGCTCGCCGGAAGTCCGATCGGTTGCCGCTCGGCCCTGACGAACTCCTCTGGAAGAACAACCAATTGACCCGTGCTTTTCTGACAGCCACAGATCAAGCAGACGCAGAAGATTGGCCCAGATTGATGGCCCCTCGCCGATCACTGGCCGGGTCGAAAGGCGACGCCATCCCCCATGACGCCGCAATCCGCGGAAATCCGCCCTCTCCGCGCAGGTCAGCGGCGGCGGCTGTCAGAATCCACCTCCCTTGATCGTTATCTATCCTGAGGGGTATTCTATCCTTGAAGGGAGCCTCACATGTCCTCGCTACGCACCCCGATTGTAGGGTCCGGCAGCTGCCAGATGCGCGCCCTGAAGCGCATACTGCTGGGTACGGCTACGGCAATTACGCTGGCGGTCCTCACCAGCTGCGACACACCCGGCGTCACACTGGTCGACCCCGAGGTGGCCGGTAACGGGGATCGCGGCCTCACCATTACGGTTCGCCTCGAGGACTCGACGTTGGCACGAGCACTCGGCTGGTCCGAAGGTGTTCCCGACGCCGTGGTGATGCTGCATCGCATTGGCGAGGAGTTTCACCCGGACTCGTTCCGCACGGACCTAACCGGCAGCGTTACGATTACCGGTGTCATTCCAGGTTATTACCGGATCGCGGCACATCGTGTCTTGTCTGGAGCTGAATCGGCGACAGCGGGAACGGAGGTCGGCGCGTTCGGCACCGGTCTTAAGGGGCAACTCAGTGGGTCTGGTTCCATGGACTTGAGGCTTCAGTCCGACCGGAGCGGGGCGCTCGTCTTCAGCGTGATATACCCGTTTGAGCGCATGCTCACCC
>JAUVRV010000319.1 GCA_030597435.1 Gemmatimonadales bacterium
ATCAGATCGCGCAGATCTACCTGCTCCACATGCAGCGGTGCCCGTCCTTCATCGGCTCGCGCCAACGTCAGCAGCGAGTCGACCAACTCCGTCATCCGCTTCACCTCCAGCAGAGTATCCTCGAGTACCTCGAGCACCTCCGGCCTGACTTCCGGGTGAGTGATTGCGCGCTCGATGCCCGACCGCAACACGGTGAGAGGTGTCTTCAACTCATGACTCGCATCCGCCGTGAACCGGCGCAAAGTGCGGAAGCTGGTCTCCAGTCGGGCGAGCATGGCGTTCAGCGTGGTGATGAGGCGTGTCAGCTCGTCCTTTGTGGTTGGGGTTGCCAGCCGACGATGTAGTGTTCGACCATCGGTGATCGCCTCGACCTCGTCGACGATGTTGTCTACTGGCTTAAGCGTGCGACCGGCCAGTACATACGCGAATGCGGTGGACGGGAGAATGGCCAAGGTTGCAATGAGAAGCAGCATCGACACCAGGCGCCGCAAGTGTGTTCCCACTTCGGACATGGGGACGCTGGAGACAACAGCCGCCCACGGCTGGCTTCCCGTCGCCAAAGGCCTGACGAAGTAACGCACACTTCCTATCCCGAGGCCCAGGTCTACTTCGCCAAACTGCTGCCCCGACTCCAACGTCTCACGAGCAGCTGCGATCAACGTATCACCGACAACGCTGTCACGCGTGGCTCGAGCGTTGTAATTCACGAGGTCCGGATAAGAAGGTACTCCGATCAGCATCACGTAGTCCGAGACACCTTCCACCAGTGCCACCTCCTCGGGTGTCAGTTCGATCCCAAATACCCTGAACGTCCCAGATTGGCCGGGGTCGGCGATGGCGGTATCCAGTCGCGCAGTCGGTCCCCGGGTCTCACCGGCCACGCTTATGATTGCCGCTATGAGATCCGCCTCGATGCGCAGGCGTCGATCGACCTGATCACGGCTCCAAGATCGCTCTATCTGAAACATGGTGACCGCAAACACGGCGAGGGTCGCGATCATTGCGATCGCATAGGAAACGGCCAGGCGGCCGCGGATGGTCTGCATCTAGACTTTCAGGACGTACCCGACCCCACGAACAGTGTGTATCAACTTGGTGTCGAAACTACGGTCCACCTTCTTACGCAGCCGGTTGATCACCACGTCGACCACATTGGTGCCGGGGTCGAAGTGATAACCCCAGGCGTATTCGGTAATGAGCGTACGGGTCATGACACGACCCGCGTTTCGTGCGAGGTATTCGAGCACCAAGTACTCTTTGGGGGTGAGGTCGAGCACGGTGCCGCTGCGGCGCACTTCGTGTTTGCCGGTGTCTATTTCCAGGTCCTCGACCTTCAATACTGGCAGGGCGATGTCTCGCGGTCGTCGATAGAGAGCCTCCACCCTGGCCAGCAGCTCCTCGAACGCAAACGGCTTGGTGACGTAGTCATCTGCTCCCGTCCTCAGTGCCTGTACCTTGGACTCGACTGCATCCTGGGCCGTGAGTACGAGGATCGGTGTGTCGATCCCACGGTCCCGCAGCGTACGCAGAATCTCCTGTCCGGAAAGCGAAGGCAGACGTAGGTCCAAGACGACCACATCGTACTCGGCCTGTGACGCTCGTTCCAGGGCTTCCAAACCGTCTGCGACGAGGTCGGCTTGGATGCGCTGTTCTTCGAGACCACGCTTGACGTATTGGCCCACCGAGCGATCGTCTTCGACTACGAGAACCTTCACCGAGACCCCTCCGTAGAATGCAGCGGCAGGTGCACATGGAACCTGGAACCATGGCCGACACGGGAATCGACTTGGAGGCTGCCACCGTGCTGCTGCACGATGCCGTAGCAGATGGACAGGCCCAGCCCCGTTCCCCGGCCAGGTTGCTTGGTGGAGAAGAACGGCTCGAATATCTTGGGTATCTTGTCTTCCGGAATGCCCATGCCCGTATCAGCGAACTCCACGACGAGATCGCCCTCTCTAGCGGTGCTCATCTCGGTTGTCACCGTCAGGGAGCCGGCTCCCTCCATTGCGTCTAGAGCATTCAGCATCAATGCCAAGAACACCTGAACGAGCTGCCCAGCGTTCGCATTGATGTCCGGAAGGTTTGCACCCAGTTGTCGCACCAGCTCGATGCGCTTGAACCTATCGTGGTGCTTGCCCCGGAACAGTGCGTCCTCAACAACCTGATTGATCTGGACCGGTTTCATCGTGCGCGACTTGGGCCGAGAGAAGTCGAGCAGACCATCAACGATCGACTGGCAGCGGTTGAGTTCCGACTCGATGATCCGCAGGTACTCATCCACCGACGATTTCCCGGGCTCCACCAAATCCTCGGTGCGCAGAGTCAGCGCCTCGACACATGCGCCGATTGTGGCTAGCGGGTTGTTCAACTCGTGCATCACACCCGCTGCCAGTTGACCCACAGCTGCCAGCTTGTCGGTCTGGGCGGCCTGTTTCTGGACGCTTTTCCAATCAGTGAGGTCTTCGCCGATCGTAATCACATGGGAGATCTCATCGTCGTCCAACCGCATAGGGACTTTGGTGATTCGGTAGTGGCGCGGCTCACCACTGGAACTGGATTGGACCTCGACCTGCTCAACGCGGCCAGTACGAAACACCGAGTCGAACTCGCGCTGCAGCAGCTCGCGTGGCTGACGATGCAGGATATCGAAGACCTGTCGACCCAGGGCCTCATTCCTCCCCACACCCTGGTCGCCCATCTCCCTCTTGCGATTCCACGCCTGGATCGTGTACTCGCGATCGATCACGTAGAGACCAACCGGTAGCGAGTCGATGATCTTGGACGTGAACCGGCGCTGAGCCTCGGTCTCTCTCGTACGGAGCGCCACCTCACTCGCGAGGTCTTCTGAAAGTTCGATCGATCCGAGCAGTGGTGACAGCACGTTGGCCACAATGCCGATGACGGTCCGATACATCGGTGCTTCAGGAGTGTCGGGAACGGATGCCTCGAGCAGACCGAGCCGCTCGCCTTCATGAACCAATGGGATGCGAACGTGCCAAATCGCCCCGATCCGTTGTTCAGTGTCCCTCCCCTGCACCCACTGTTTCACCTCCTCGGCCAGATCTACCGGGGGATGCGGACCCCCTTCGGCCAGAATGGGGCGAAACGCCTGCCCTTCCGGCGTTCTGACCCAGATACGGCAACCATCACTCTTTAAGCCCCTGCACAATGCGCCCACGACACCGGAGAGCACATCTTCCGATCCGAGGCCACGGGCCAGATGGGAACTCACATCTGCGAGGACCGCGATGCCTGTCTGTTCGAGATGTCCGAAATCAGTCATAAAGCGGAAGTTGGGTGTGCATGGGTCTGTGAAACGTCGCGGCAGACACGCCGCAGCCAACGCCTATCCAATCTTATACCGGTTAGGGATGAGAAGCCATGGGCCTGGAACAACATGCCGCCCCATCTGGTCGCTGCCGCTGATCGCCCGGAATTCGTTAGCGCATAACGATGGGACCGACTTGCCTGGCGAGTGTGGGTCGTACCGGTTACCACCACTCACGTTGCTTAGTCGAGTTAAGCGATGGAGCAACCGGCACTTGTCGCGGATGGGTCCATATGGGTAATTATGTTGCCTTCAGAACGGACCAAAACCAAGGAGCGATACTGATGGCCCACGAACTGCCGGCACTGCCCTATGGATACGATGCGCTCGAGCCGCACATCGATGCTCGGACCATGGAGATCCACCACACGAAACATCATCAGACTTACGTAACGAAGTTAAACGAGGCTATCGAAGGACATGCTGATCTTCAGGGATTGGCCGTTGAGGACCTGGTTAGCAAGATCAATAGCATCCCAGAGAAGGTACGCGGTGCGGTTCGCAACCATGGTGGCGGACACGTCAACCACTCGCTTTTCTGGCAGATCATGGGCCCAGGTGGCGGTGGGGAGCCGACCGGACCCTTGGCCGACGCGATCAACTCGACATTCGGCAGCTTCGGCACGTTCAAGGAGAAGTTCTCCAATGCCGCCGCCACCCGTTTCGGCAGTGGATGGGCCTGGCTGGTAGTCCAGGGCGGAAAGCTCGATATCGAGAACTCTGCGAACCAGGACAGTCCGTTGATGGACGGCAAGACCCCGATTCTCGGACTCGACGTATGGGAGCACGCCTACTACCTGAAGTACCAGAACCGCCGGCCAGAATACATCACGGCGTGGTGGAACGTGATCAACTGGGATGAGGTGGCTAGGAGGCTTGGTTAGGGATTAGGAGGAGATGAGGAGATTAGGAGGGGAAGGAGGGG
>JAUVRV010000034.1 GCA_030597435.1 Gemmatimonadales bacterium
ACACAGCAGACGATAGCCAGGGTGCGCGGGGTGTACGGCGAGAGCGTGTCGGTGCTGCATTCCGGTCTGTCGGACTCCGAACGCGCAGATGCGTGGCGTGCGTTGGCATCAGGCGATCGACGCGTAGCCGTCGGAGCGCGGTCGGCGGTGTTCGCACCCGTTTCCTCCCTGGCTGCCATCGTCGTGGATGAGGAACACGACGCGAGCTATAAGAACGGTGAGTCGCCACGGTATCATGCGCGGGATGTTGCTCTGAAGCGAGGTAAGCTAGAGGGCGCAAGGGTGGTGCTGGGCAGCGCGACTCCGTCACTGGAGACCTGGGCTGCGCGCGACAGGATCAGGGTCGTATCGCTGCCACAGCGAGTGAACACGCGGCAGCTTCCCGAGGTTCAGTTGGTGGACATGCGTTCCGAGCCCAGGGTTGCCGAAAGTGGGGCGGTGCCGTGGTCACAAGTCATGGACTTTGCGGTAAGTGCGGCACTAAGCGCCGGCGATCAAGTCATTCTCTTATTGAATAGACGAGGGCTTGCTCACTTTCTTCAGTGTTCCGAGTGTGGTGCCGTATGGGAGTGCCCGCACTGCAGTATCTCCCTAACGGTGCACCGGACACCACCGCGGTTACGGTGTCACTACTGTGGCAACGATGAGCCCATTCCTTCAAACTGTGACCAGTGTGGTCAGGAGAGTCAGCGGTCGCGTGGGATGGGTACGCAGCTGCTCGAGAACTGGCTCGCAGAACGGTTTCCCGCCGCACGGTTGGCACGGATGGATGCAGACACGACCTCGGCGAAGTGGTCGCACACTCGGATCCTGGAAGCGGTTGGGCAGCGGAAGGTCGACATCCTGTTTGGAACACAGATGATCGCGAAAGGACTGGACTTTCCCGGCGTGACTCTGGTGGGTGTGGTCGATGCTGATACCGGTCTGCACTTCCCCGATTTCCGGGCGGCAGAGCGCACGTTCCAACTCGTTGCTCAGGTGGCTGGTAGGGCCGGGCGCGGTCCCAAAGGGGGACGTGTGTTGGTGCAAACCCGCTCACCGGGTCATTATGCACTCATCACTGCATCGCGGCACGATTTCGAGGGATTTGCCGAACACGAATTGAAGATGCGGGAGTCCCCACCATATCCACCCCACGTGGCGTTGGTAAACGTAGTTGTCAGCGGTTTGAGAGAGACGGTCGTCGCCGACGCAGCCGTTGAGTTAGCGGATTGGCTCCGCGGTCTGGTTGCGAAACACGCTGATAACCAGGTGGAAGCGATAGGTCCGGCCCCGGCCCCACTGGCTCGGGTAAAACGTCGCTGGCGTTGGCATATCATGCTCCGTTCGAGCGATCGGCGGCTGTTGGATCGCATCGTTCGTTACGCGGTTGAGAAGGCGCCACACGTCTCCACGAGATCCGTGAGAGTCGTTTTCGATCGTGATCCGGTGTCGGTCATGTGATCGCTTGATGGCGAAACCGGTCTCCGGTATCTTGTTCTCCGCTTGGGTATCTACAATGCTGGAGAGACGCAGTGTCCTTGACTTCCGTCGTTAGCTACGGCCGAGTCCACTCGCAGAGGTTAGCTCATGCCTGACCCGGGAACTCATGGAACCATCAGGGTAGCCGCAGCAGCTGGGGCCGCCGGTTTGGGAATTGGGTGGATGCGAGCAGCAGACAGCCTGGCGGACGTGGTTCCACCCATCGAGATCGAAGGTATTTGGCTGTTCCCACCTGTGCGACGTGAAGAACGAGAATGGGGAGTTGCAGTCGTATCTCGTAGGGCGGAGAACGATCGCCGTCGGATCTACACTGTCAGTTACATGCTGGTCATGCGCGGTCGTGAGCGGGGACAGGGCAAGGTCGCGGTGGAAGAGGTGGGCGAGAGTCCACTGTCCGTAGTCCATGAGGTGATCAGAGGAGTACAAGAGCGAGCTGGCGAGGCGGAACCACCGATTGAGATCTCGCCAGGACTCTGGTACGAGTTCAACGAGGAGACCACAGGCGGCGAGATCGAGGCCGATGCTGGTGCGCCCGCCATTGAGGGGTTTCAATGATCGATCCACAGCAGTTCTTACCCACCAAAGCGTTTCTCACACAGGGGATTGGCCGCCATAAAGAGAAGCTCACGAGTTTCGAGGAGGCTCTGCGCGAAGCGTCGATAGCGCAGTACAATCTGGTCCGGGTGAGTTCGATCTGGCCGCCACACTGCAGGATGGTATCCCGCAAAGCTGGCGTTAAGAACTTGATGCCAGGTCAGGTCCTTTTCGCTGTTGTGGCCGAAGCAGCGACCAACGAACCATCGAGGCGTGCTACTGCATCAGTTGGACTGGCGATTCCCGCAGATGCTTCACACCACGGATACATTTCGGAGCACCACGCCTTCGGTGTGGGGAAGCGAACTGCCGGCGATTATGCGGAGGATCTTGCGGCAAGCATGCTTGCCACTGTACTCGGAGTGCCATTCAATCCCGATCAGGCTTGGGACGAGAGAAAAGAACTGTGGAAGCTCTCGGGTGAGATCGTCCGTACCACCAATATGAGTTGTACAGCCGAAGCGCGCGAAGACGGCAAGTGGGTCACCGTCGTGAGCGCGGTGGTGTTTTGCGGATGAATGAATTCAGGGACAGTGGTGCACCGTCAAACATGCCCCCACGGCTGAAGCATCTGCCCTGGGCACCGCCGGCGTCGTTCCTCGCGATTCCTGAGGAGGAGACGCCGTTCGCAAGTTGCCCGATCGTCATCCTGCCTGTTCCCTACGAGTCGACGGTGTCGTATATGGGTGGTACCAGATACGGTCCCAGGGGATTGTTGCACGCCTCGCGCTTTCTCGAGACGTATGACCACGAGTTGGATTTCGAACCATATGTAGTCGGTGTCCACACGCTACCCGAGCTCGTGCTACCAGACAGCGGACCGGAGCAGGCGCTTGCTGAGTTACGGCGCGCAATAGATGGACTGATCGATGAAGGCAAGTTTGTGATAATGCTCGGTGGTGAGCACAGTTTGTCGGGACCCCCAATAATGGCCCATGCCGCTCGCTACCCTGACAAGAGACTCTCTGTGCTTCAACTCGACGCACATACCGACCTCCGTGCCGAGTATGAAGGGACACCATTCTCGCACGCGTGTGTGATGCACCGCGTTTACAAACAGGTCAATCTCGTTCCCGTTGGCATCCGCTCCCTTACGCCGGAAGAGAGAACTCTGATCAGGGCCCAGAACATCCCGGTCATCTACGGTCATGAACTTCGTGACGACAATTGGATAGACCGCGCCTTGGAGTCACTAGGTGACGACGTGTATATCACTTTCGACATCGACTACTTCGATCCTTCTTTGGTCCCGTCCACAGGCACGCCGGAACCTGGTGGTGGCGAATGGTATCCGACCTTGGACCTGCTGCAACGCGTATTCAAGGAGAAGAACGTCGTTGGATGCGATGTGGTCGAGCTGGCGCCCATCCCGGGTCTCGTGGCGCCGGACTTCTTGGCCGCCAAGCTAGTCTACAAGATGATAGCGTTCTACGCGAAGAGAAATGGGAACTGACGGGACGATTCGTTCGTTCCTGTTCCTATAAACGATGGGTACAGGTAAATGATGGGTACAGAATCAGTCGCTCTGCCGATAGCCTTTCTCGCCGGTGTGTTGAGTTTCCTTTCACCGTGCGTGCTCCCGCTGGTGCCGAGTTACGTGTCGTTCATTACCGGTATGTCACTTGATGAAATGGGCGAGCGGCGGTGGACGGCCTTCACGCACGCGCTGTTCTTCGTTTCCGGCTTCACGATCATCTTCCTGGCTCTTGGGGCGACAGCGACGGCGCTGGGACGGTTTCTGCAATACAACCAGGTGTGGCTCGAGCGTTTCGGTGGCGTGCTCATCATTCTGTTCGGTCTGTACTTGCTGGGTGCTCTCAATTGGGGGGTACTGGCCCGCGAGAAGCGGGTGCACATTCAGGACAAGCCGGTCGGATACCTTGGCAGTCTGCTGGTTGGTTTGGCGTTTGGGGCGGGTTGGACCCCGTGCATCGGTCCTATTCTGGGATCGATCCTGGCATATACCAGCGCCCAGACTACGGATCTAACCCAGGGGCTGGTGCTCCTACTCGCCTACTCACTGGGACTCGCGATCCCGTTTCTACTCGCGGCCCTCGCGGTTGAGAAGTTCATCGATTGGTTCAAGAAGTACCGACGCTTCATACCTCTCACTACGAAGATCGCCGGCGGGATCATGGTAGCTGTCGGCCTCCTGTTGCTGACGGGCTACTTCACGATCATGGCAACTTGGCTGCAGGGCCTGACACCCGAGTTCCTGCGATCGCGGCTGTAAGACGAGAGGCTCGATCAGCGGAGTGTGACCTGCGCCACTTGCTCCGCCATGGGCGATTTCCCACCTTTCAGTCCTAGTGAAGGAACGTGTTCTCGGGGTTCTGTTACGTCGATAACCTGGAGGGTTGGATCATGATCACGTCCAAAATGGCGGCACGGTCGTTCGTATTGGGGCTGTTTCTGGCGGCCTGTGGCGGGTCAGAACCGCCCGTAGAGGACGAACGAGACCTGACGCTACCACCAGCCGAGTCGGTGGCCGTATTTAGCGATGACCCGGTAGTCGATGATCCTGGGACACAGACGCCCGAGCCGCAAGTGCAGGCCCGGCCACCGGCGAAGACTACGCCAGCCCCACCGGTCCCGGAAGAGCCAGCCGAGGAGCCCGCTCCGCCCCCGGTTTCGCTGAGTCAAGGGACCACCCTGGAGCTGGTTGCCACTGACACCATCAGGTCACGCATGAGCGTCGTCGGTGACTCGGTAACCGCAACTACATACGGTGACGTTCTCGACCAACTTGGCCGAGTGGTGATTCCGGCAGGTGCGGTGTTCACTGGAACCGTGACGGAGATAGAGTCCGCTGGCAGTCCCGGTGGTGTCGGCACGCTGGTTCTCACCTTCTCCGAGGTCCATTTCGGTGGCAGTTCTTACGCCATCAACGCTGTCTCAGACAGCCTTGGTTTCGAAATGAAGGGACAGGGCATCTCCGGGGGTGACGCGGCCAAGGTCGGCGTAGGTGCGGTGGTGGGTGCGGTGGCGGGCCGTGTGGTCGGCAAGAACACCAAGGGTGCCATAATTGGTGGTGTGGTGGGAGCTGCAGCCGGAGCCACCGTGGCTGCGGCCACCAAGGACCAGGACATAGTGCTGCCGACGGGCGGCTACATAAGGGTGGTGCTCACCCAACCACTTGTGTTGGCAGCCGCAGGGTGAAAGCGGACCGGGGCCTCAGTCAGGCCCCGGTCTCGCATTGAGGCAGACGACAAATGAACCCGGACTTCATCGATCACCGGCTCACCGAACAACGCAACCCCAAGACGGTCGCAATCGACATCGCCAGCTCTGCCGAGATCGTGGATCTGCTCCACGCGGAGGACGTCACCGTTGTCGATGTGGTGTACACAACACGTGAGGCGCTGGCGCGGACAATTGACCTGGTGGTCGGCGCATTCCGTTCTGGCGGACGACTGATCTACGTAGGTGCCGGGACGAGCGGGCGACTCGGGATCCTCGATGCAACTGAGTGCCCTCCCACATTCGGCTCCCTCCCTGAAATGGTTTCCGGAATCATTGCCGGTGGCCCGCCTGCGCTCACCAGGAGTCAGGAAGGTGCAGAGGACGACACCGGTGCTGGCGAACGGGCCATCGAGGAACGGGCTGTGACAGGGAGTGACGTGGTGATCGGCATTGCGGCCAGCGGAACCACTCCGTACGTAAGGGCAGCTATGGATAAGGCCAAGGGCATGGGTGCTTCAGTCGTACTGGTCACCTGCACCGAACCACCAAACGATCTTGCGAAGATCTGCGATGAGCTGATCGTTGCGCCGGTGGGGCCCGAGGCCCTGACCGGCTCCACTCGGCTCAAGGCCGGTACGGCAACCAAGCTCATCCTCAATACCATCACCACGGGCGCCATGATCCGGCTGGGAAAGGCGTATGGCAATCTCATGGTCGATCTGGTTGTGCTGAGCGACAAGCTGCGGGATAGGGGGGAGCGGATCGTAATGGAAGTTGGTGGTGTCGACCGGGCGTCGGCCCGCAAGGCAATTGAGGCGGGTGATGGTAGCGTGAAACTCGCTCTAGTCGTGGCTCGGCTAGGGCTCGATCCCGCTGAAGCACAGCGCCGCCTCGATGCGGCAGGCGGAGTGATCAGGGACGTGATCGGGGAGCCGCCATCTATTGTAAGCGAATAATCACTCACAAATATCAGGTTGCCCGACGGCTAATCCGTCACGGTTTCCCGGCCACCCTTCGACCTTTCCCTTTGCTCTTTTCCCCTTTCCCTGACTCTCACCCCCCGACCCGCTCCAGCAGCCTCACCAGCTGGCCGACTGGCGTACCTACCACTATCCGGCCGTACGATCCTTCCTCGGCGCCGAAAACAACCCCAATCACGGCGCCCGATTGGTCGAAGATAGGACTGCCACTAGATCCTTCGGCACCATAGCCGTCGATTTGGAGCGCGTCCGGGAGGGTCTTGCTTATCGACCCGGCGGAGAAACTGGTTCGCGCGACGGTGCGGCCGGCACCGAACGCGGTCATGGGTAGGTCTGGGCCCAGCGGGAATCCGACGATCGCTACCGGATCGCCCTGCCGCAGGGTGTCGGTGTGCAGATTCAGACCCTGGATTGTGGGGACCCCTCCTGGAATGTCGACCTTGAGGATCGCCAGGTCTGCCTGCTGCGAAATGGTCACTAACCGGGCTTGGTAGACCTGGTAGGAATCGGCGAACTTGATCGCTATGCGAGAGGGACGCCGGTTGCCCCCTGCACCGGCCACAACGTGCCTGCTGGTCACCAGGTGGCCGTCCGACCGCACGGCGAAGGCGGTACCCACGTGCACCTGCTCGGCGGCGAACTCCACCCACATCATGGCTACGGCGCGTTGATTGGCCTCCACGATGGCGCCGTAGTCCACGTAGGCGGCAGCCTGCTGGTGTAGCAAGGCCTGGCTTGCATCGGAGAGCTGCCTACGCAGGCGTTGAACCTCCTCTGCGGTTCCGGACCGCTGGGCCTCAGCAAGATCAGTTTGGAGCCGCGACACGTCATTCTGGGAGGTCTGGAGGGCCGTGGCTAAGCCCTCAACCTCACCTCGCAGGGATTGAACTGCGTCGCTGGCAACCCGGAGAATGCTGTCAGTACGGGCTTGCATTGCTGTCACTTCCCGCTCACGCAGCTGTCTCTGTCTGACACTGTCGTATGCAAAGGCAGCAATGACGACCAGCAGGAGGGAGACGAGTACTGCCGCAAGCGTGCGCAGCTTCCTGGTCTGACGACCAATTTCGGCCTCGATACGTTGCGTCATGCGGCTGGCGGGGTCGGGGCCGCCAGCTCCTTCTGCGGTGGGTCGCGGCGGGCCGCTGGTGCTTCGTCCGGAGTCGCTAACAGCGGATTGCCGCTCTCCGTCCGGTACGGAGTCGGGCACCAAACGAAACTCGATTGTTGGCCCATCGGGTCCGAACCGGATCTGATCTGTGTCATCGAGCGGTGTATCGGTCGTGATCAGATGCCCGTTGACTAGTACCCCGTTGAGGCTGTCTTTGTCCTGGATGAACCACCGGGCGCCTTCTCGCACAATGGTGGCATGGTGTGCAGAGACCTCCAGGTCCTCATCGGGGTTGAACTGGAGGTCGGATGAGGGGTGCCGCCCGACTTCGATCGAGGGCCGCGAGAAGACTTGTACTCGGCCGGCACGTGCTCCCGAGAGAACCTCGAGCTGAACCTTCACGGGTTCCCGATCACAGAATGGCCAAGAGCAGCGCCCCTGCCACGATTAAGGCCGCGGCGGTGCCGGCAGCGATCATCGAGGACCGCGGTGGTGTTGGCGGAGAGCTATCCTTGTGGAGCGGGACCGGCTCAGTGGTGGAATCGGCGTCGAGTAGCGGATAGACCTCATGGCTGACTGCATCGGCGCCATCAGGATCCTGCAGACTATCACCACTGAAACGGGCTACTATGACGGTAATGTTGTCCGGGCCGCCACGCTCGTTGGCGAGTGCAATGAGTTCACCGGAGATCTCGACCAGGTCCTTGTCCTGCGACACGGTCTTCGCCACCTCCTCCTTGCTGATCTGACCCGAGAGCCCGTCCGAGCACAGGAGCACCGCATCACCGCGACTGATCTTCTGATAGGTCAAATCAACCCGGACGCGTGCTTCGGGGCCCAGCGCCTGGAGTATGATGTTCTTGCGTTCACTGTGTTCGGCTTCCTCTTCGGTCAGCTCGCCGGCGTCCACCAAGCGCTGCATCAATGACTGGTCCTTGGTGAGCTGGATGGCCTCACCGCCACGGATGAGATAAGCTCTCGAGTCGCCCACCTGGGTCAGGTACACGTGGTCCTCGAGTACTCCCACGGCTGTCACCGTGGTACCCATGCCACGGTTCTCAGGATGCTCCTTGGCGAACGCGTGAATCTCGGAATTGGCGTTCTCGACCGCTTCCCTCAGGCGATACGCGAACTGCTGGGGAGAGTCATGCTCATCGGAGATCCAAGTAGACATCAGGTGGTTGTAGATCGCCTTGGTTGCCATTACACTGGCGACCTCACCGGCCGCTGCCCCTCCCATACCGTCGGCGACCATCAACAAAGAGCCCTTTGGTCCGACTTCGTGATAGCGCACTTCCGGCAGCAGGGAGGCTTTCTTTGCAGTCAGGTTGGCAACGAGGAAGCAGTCCTCGTTGTGATCCCGGCTCATCCCAACGTCCGTCTTGCCAAAGACCGATATCTGAGTACGCGGTTTCTTTTTGCTGAAGAGCTTCACGGTGTGCACCTCAGGACGGCCTTGTACATTGTGAATACCTCGTTGTCGGGATCCAAGTTGATTGCGCGTTCCATCCACGTGCAGGCTTGGGTCATGTTCTCGGTTTCGTAAGATTCAGCTATTATCGATGCCGCTCGCCCACGCAAGTTGTCTGGCAGCGCGCTGTCGTTGAACACCTCGAGCAAGCGTGTTCTAGCGGATTCCTTTGTTCCCGGTTCCAAGACCTGCCTCCCGAGGTCGACCAGCTCTCGCTGGAGAGCCTCCAGGTCAGGTGTGCTTGGCTCTGGGCTTGCCCGCCGCGTCGTGTCAGGTCCCGTCTGTTCTCGGCTACTGACTTCTGCACCGGCCACCGGAGGCGTCTGCGTTGTGCCGGAGTCCCCGCCCTGCGTATCACCGGACCTACCATCTCCTGTATCAAATGGCGGCATTGGTATGTTCCTGGCAAGCTGCTCGCTATCACCCGAGCGTGCCGGTTGCTCCTCACCGCCGCTGAAAGCCACCGCGGCAACCCCCGCTCCTGCCGCTACCACCGCCAGGGATGCCGCAAGCACCACCACCGGCTTCTTCGTTCTCTTCTTGTTGTCGCGCGGTGAGTGCTGTGTGAGCGGCAGGGGCGTGTCTGGTGTCACCGTTGCAGTAGCGGCGGACTCTGCGAGTGGTAGGGTGGGTTTGGAGCCAGAGACGCGGGTGCTTGGGAGCGGTTCAGTTGCTTGTTGATCGGGCCGACTCATGTCGAGTTGTTGAGTCGCACCCTCGGTGTCGACCGCTGGCGTGGCGTGTCCGCCACTCACCGCTTGCACTGTATCTCGTGTGAATTCCTCGACACTCGCGTATCGGGCCTTGGGCCTCCGTTGCAGTGCCCCCCCGCTCACCTGCTGCAGCTCCTGCGGGAAGCTCCCACCCACCAAGGCCTCGTTCAGTTGCAGCGGCTCATCGGTGAGTCGCTTCATCATGATCTCCTGAGCGTTGTCGGCTTCGAAGGGGAGTTTGCCGGTGAGCATCTGGAACAGCACTAGCGCGAGAGAATAAGTGTCACTGCGGCCGTCGAGTTTGTCACCGGACAACTGCTCCGGGCTCATGTACTCGGGAGTCCCAACCACCAATCCCGTTCGCGTCACATTCTGTCCTTCGTCACCACTCATGGCCTTGGCAATGCCGAAGTCCACGACCTTCACGACGTCCGATCCGTCACGTGCCCGAGTGACCATGATGTTATCGGGCTTGAGGTCGCGATGTACTATTCCCAAGTGGTGTGCGGCCTGGAGCGCGCTCCCGGCTTGTCGGATGATGGTTGCCGCGCGATACGGCCCGAGCGGCCCCTCGCGTTTCAACAGGTCGGTGAGCGATTCACCTTCGATATACTCCATGGCGAGATAGATCAGGCCGTCCTTCGTATCGCCGAAATCGTAGATCGCACAGACATTGGGGTGGTTGATCCGGGCTGCACTCGAGGCTTCCCGATTGAAACGGGCGATTGCTTCGTGGTCCTGCGCCAAGGACTGCGTCAACACCTTGATCGCGCTCTTACGACCCATCCTCACGTGTTCGCCGAGGTAGACGGCACCCATACCGCCTTCGCCGAGCTTCTCGAGGATGTGGTATTTCTCGTCCAGAATGCCGCCTATGAGGCTGGTGCTCTCGGCAACTCTGAGAGGGGATCCATCACTGGGACAGAATCTCGTATCGTCAGGCCACTCCGCCCCGCACGTAGTGCAGGTCTTCACGGAGCCTCCAGCCGGAGCATCTTGTCACCAACCAGAAACCGCGATCCATGCCGCAGTGGAATCTCTCCCCTGACCGAGATTGCCACTCCGTTCCTGCTGCCTGCGTCCAGTATCACGAAGTCAGCGTCCTCCGACCTGACTTCGGCGTGCAGTCCACTCATGGACGGGTCGTAAGGGAAGATCCAATCGCCAGAGTCCCGCCCGATACCCAGGTTCCGTCCGGGCGACAAGTGAACGGTGTCACGTTGCGAGCCGTCACTCCGCAACTGGATCAAGCGGGCGATGTCGGCGCTCGGCACTAGACTCCCCATGCGGCGGGTGGCGTCTCTCTCTGGTGGGTGCGGTCCCGGGTATCCCAAACGTCTGAAGAGCAGAACCTGTGAGCCTATCAGCACGAGGTCTCCGTCGGACAACCGCTGAGGTTCCATGATGAAAGTCCAGGTGCCGTTACGGCTCCCCAGATCACGAACGGAAAACTGACCGTCTCGAGCACTCACCTGAGCATGGAGCGGAGACATGAAAGGGTCGTCGGCGAACTCGATGTCGGCATCTTCACGTCCAATGGTGGTTTCTTCCCCCACCAGAGGGAAACGTTCGACTACGTCACCCGACTCCTCGAGCACCGCGATCTCGCCAGGCACGTCGGCACGCTGAGCGGCAAATGCCGAAGTCTGGCTCTTTCTGGGAGCGACGCCGGGGCTCGCAGGCTTGCCGCACGCGGCACAGTACTGCGCGCTCGGTGGCAGTGCCGTGCCACAATTGGTGCAAGAGGGTCCGGCGTCCTTGGATGCGGTCAGCCGCTTGCCGCACTTGGGACAGAACGGGTGACCCGGAACGACACTGCTGTCACACTCGGGGCACTTCACTACTCCCGCTGCCGGCTGGCGTCCGACCGGTGCAGCGTTGCGGGGTTTGGCGACGGGCACGCCACCTGGAGGTGGGGCATCGACCGGCTTTCCGCAGTCCTCGCAGAAACGGGATCGCTCGTCGTTCTCTCGGCCACAATGAGCGCAGGCGCGCACGCGAGTTACGACTCCTGTTGAAGTTTGGAAGTGGGTGAGCCAATCTACTGCCCGCCAAAAAGACGGTCAACCAAGCGGAATGGCATAGATCGTTGGGTTTGTGTAGGTTCCGCGACCATGCCACGTGTCCGGTGGGTGGCTGTGGCGCTGCTCATCTTACCCTGGGGCCTCGCCTGCTCCTTGTCAGGTCCCCCGTATCGGCCGGCGCCCAGCGGGCCCCTGCAACCACTAGATCCGCCGCCCGTTGATTCGGGACCGCTAGAACTGTCCGTAGTCTACCCCCCGACTATGGGTGAAACTGTGGGTGCCGGCGAATCGAAGGTCCTCGTGCCCGAGGAAGGTCTTGCCATTCAGAGCAGGGACTCGGTGTTCGTCTTTGGGAGCGTGGGACGCGGTGACGCTCAGCTTCGAGTCAACGACGTTGCGGTTCCGGTACATCCGAGGGGAGGTTGGATAGCTTGGTTGCCCTTACCCGACGATTCAGTAGCGCGTTTCCGCATTGAAGCAAGCGCGGGTAACGAGAAGGCCATAGCGTTCCTCAGGGTTCCGCTCGCGCAACGGTACGAGCCGCCCGACAGCAACGTCTGGATCGACACGACCTCATTCTCACCTGCAGGAGATCTCTGGGTCAGGCCGGGCGAGGGGACGAGACTCACGCTGCGCGCCGCGCCAGGTGCGGCAGTCACGGGGCTGTTGAGCGACGGGACGGTGGTTCGTTTCGTGCCTGACACGACCCTGGAGGATCTGTCTTGGGGGAAGCGGGCTTTCGGGACCAAGCCACCCAGCGGTAGCCAGCGCGAATCGCGCGGAGATCGTTATGTGGCATGGTGGCCGGCAACACTGGGGCCGGATCCCGGGTTGGTCCTGGCTGCGAACTTCCCCGCGTTGCCCAACGACTCCCTCTGGTTGCGGTTACGGGCGGTCGTGGCAAATGACACGGCGCTAGCCGTATGGCCGTTGAGGTTGGGATCGATGGGTGACTCAATGCCTACCGTTGTGGTTCTGAACGACGATCGTTCGGGAATCGGTAATACGGATGGGATGGTGGTC
>JAUVRV010000160.1 GCA_030597435.1 Gemmatimonadales bacterium
AAGCTGCCTCAGTGAACCGACGAACGGCTGCAATCGCGATCATCTTGGTGTGGCTCGGAACCATGGGTTGGCTGGCTCAACGACATTACCTGCGCCCACGTTCAGCACTTCTGGCAGACGCCGCTCTGCGGATTCCTCCGGGGGCAACCTACTTCTCGCTCGAACTGGGTGGGCAACAAATAGGAATAGCCTCGAACCAGGTGGACACCCTTCCGCAGTCTATCAGTGTCGAGGACTTGATGCTGCTAGAGATCCCGGTGTTGGGAACGACTCAGCGGGTCGAGGTACGAACGCAGGCAGTACTCAGCAGAACCCTGGAGTTGCAGAGCTTCACTGCAACACTGCGAGGCGATGGTGTCAGGTTCGCGGTCGAGGGAACCTTGATGGGCGATTCACTGCTTGTGGTGACAATGGAGAGCGCCGACAGCCGTCAGACGATGGAAATCCCACTGGAACACGAGATCATGTTGCCGGCTCTGTTGCCACTACATCTGGTGTTCGGTTCAGAGCCACAGGTTGGGCAGACGTACGCCATTCGCATGTTCGATCCATTGCTGCTCAAGGAGCGTGATATGACCGTGACGATCATGGCCGAATCCACGCTCGTAGTGCCGGACTCCGCGGCCTTCGATGCTGCAACCGGGCTCTGGGTCGCGGCACGGTGGGACACCCTCCAGGCGTGGCAGATCTCGCAGGACATGGGTGGGATATCCGTCGAAGCATGGATTGACGAGTTGGGACAAGTGATCCGGGCAACCTCTCCCGTGGGTTTTAGCATGGAGAGAACAGCCTTTGAGATTGCGTTCGAGAACTTCAGAGGCCGTAATCCCTCCGACCTCGAGTTCGGGTCCGGTGGCGACATAATCCGTCAAACCGCAATCGCATCAAACGTCACGCTCGAGACCGGTGATGCTGCCGAACTCCGAGTGAGATTGGATGGAATCGACCTGGACCTATTCGACCTCAGTGGCGGCCGCCAGTCCCTACGCGGGGATACGTTGATTATTACGCGTGAGACCGAGGAGCAGCTGCAAGAAGATCCGGACCGCCACTCTCCAGGCCGCGTTAGAGAGATCGGCAGGTACCTACAACCCGAGCCTCTGATCCAGAGCCGCGATCCGCGTATCGAGGCCCAAGCTCGTCAGATCGTAGGGCGAAGCGGAAACGCCGTACGCAGGGTGGAACTGTTGAACGAATGGGTGTACCAGAACATCAGCAAGCAAATCACGGTCAGCGTACCCAGTGCTGTAGCAGTGCTAGAGACGCGTCGTGGTGATTGCAATGAACACACGGTTCTATTCGTCGCTCTCGCACGTGCGGCCGGAGTACCGGCACGTACCGCTGCCGGACTCGTGTACGTGGACGGTAGCTTCTACTATCACGCCTGGCCCGAGGTGTGGCTCAACGGATGGGTCGCCGTTGACCCGACTCTCGGGCAACTGCCGGCCGATGCTGCGCACCTGAGGTTCACAATCGGTGGACTCGCGCGGCAGGTGGAGTTGATCCAATTGATTGGACGACTCAGTCTCGAAGTGTTGTCAATCGAAGATTAGCCTATGATCCGACTGGAAAACCTCACCAAGAAATACGGCGAGTTCGTGGCCGTCAACAGCATCGATCTTCACGTCTCACGTGGAGAGTTGTTCGGGTTTCTGGGACCCAATGGTGCGGGAAAGACCACGACCCTCAGAATGATCGCAGGTATCCTGCAACCGAGTGAAGGCCGCATCTGGATCGGCGGAGACGACCTGATCGCAGCACCCATGGCTGCGAAAGCCCGCTTGGGGTTCATTCCCGACAGACCCTTCATATACGAGAAACTCACGGGCGCCGAGTTCCTGCGTTTCGTCGCAGGCCTGTACGGCCATGATGGGCAGAAGGTGGAGCGGAGGATCGACGAGCTGCTGGACCTGTTCGAACTGTCCAACTGGAAGAATGAGTTGGTAGAGTCGTACAGCCACGGCATGAGGCAGAAGCTCATCATCTCTAGTGCTTTGATCCATCGACCCGAGTGCATCGTGGTCGACGAGCCCATGGTCGGGCTCGATCCGAAAGGCGCGCGGCTCTTGAAAGACATTTTCTTGGGTTTCGTCGAACGCGGTGGCACCGTGCTGATGAGTACGCACACCCTCGAAGTGGCCGAAGCAATGTGCCATCGCATTAGCATCATCCAGAGCGGCAACATCGTTGCGTGCGGTTCAATGGATGAACTGAGAGAGCAGACCGCTGCCGGAAATGTTTCACTAGAGGAGCTGTTCCTCAAGCTCACTGGCGGAGCCGCCGTGCGCGAACTAGCTGTGGTGCTCGAAGATTGATCAGACCTCTGCTCCTCGTAATCTCCCCCAAGTGGCGTAGCGCCATTGCTCGTCTGCGACAGGAGCGCAGTACGAGCGGTCGCCGCGCGTTCTTGATTGCAGGCGTTGGCCTCATCTTCTGGCTGGGTGTGTTTGGAGTGATGTACCGTGTGCTGCGGTACTTCCGGGGCATTGAGGAGATCGGTCCACTGTTGGCCGGCAAACTGCTGAGTCTCGTACTGTTGGCCTTTGTGTCGATTCTGCTACTGTCCAACATCATCACCGCACTCTCGTCCTTTTTCCTCGCTAGGGACCTCGATCTGCTGGTTGCTTCACCCGTCGATTGGCTGCATCTGTATCTCGGCAAGCTAGGTGAGACATTGGTGCACAGTTCCTGGATGGTGGCATTGATGGCGGTGCCGATATTTGCCGCATACGCCGTTGTTTATGATTCGGGGTGGCTGTTCCCACTCTACGCGATCTTGGTTTTCGTTCCAACGCTCATCATACCGGGAGTCATTGGCAGTGCGGTGACTCTGATCCTCGTCAACGTATTCCCTGCCCGCAGGACCCGCGATCTCCTTTCGGTCATTGCAATCGGTGCTGCAGGTGTTCTCGTACTGCTATTCCGTCTGGTTCGGCCCGAGCAACTGGCCCGTCCCGAAGGCTTCACCAACCTCCTGGACTTCATCACTCTGCTGCGTACACCGACTTCGCCATTCCTACCGAGCGAGTGGGCTACCACCAGTGTGATGGGCTACCTCGTGGGCCCGTTTGACGCGTTCCCACTGCTACTGTTGTGGAGCACTGCCGCAGAGTTCGTGGTCTTCGGTGCCCTGCTGCACCGAAGGGCCTACACCAGGGGATTCACGCGGGCTCAAGAAGGTGCCGAACGGTTTGTGAAGGGTTGGATCTGGCGGGTGATCTTCGATCCGCTGTTCCGTCCGTTGGCCGTCGCCAAGCGTGAGCTCATAATCAAGGATCTCAAGCTCTTTTTCAGGGACACCACGCAATGGAGTCAGCTGATCCTGCTGGCGGTGCTAGTGGTCATCTACGTGTTCAACATCCGAGCGCTGCCGTTGTTTTCCGGCGAACGCGTTCCCTTCATCATGGTGACGGTCATTTCCTTTCTGAACCTAGGTCTGGCAGGTTTCGTACTGGCTTCGATTGCTGCACGGTTCATATTCCCAGCTATCTCGCTCGAGGGGCGCCAGATGTGGCTACTTCGCTCGAGCCCCCTGGACTTGAGAGCACTGCTCTGGTCCAAGTATTGGATAGGTACGATACCCCTGCTCGTGATGGCGCTGGCCATAACGATCCTCACCAACCTGCTACTCAAGGTTACTCCATTCATGATGGTGGTTAGCGTGGCCACAATCGTGCTGCTCACCCTGGCAATTGCTGCCATGGCGTTGGGCTTTGGTGCCCTTTACCCGCAGTTCGAAACCGAGAACGCAGCCCAGATCCCGACCTCCTACGGAGGCCTAGTATTTATGATGTCGACGATCGTGCTATTGGCGGTAGTGATCGTCGTGGAAGCCGTGCCGGTATCTAGATACCTCCGGGCCGCACTCGCTGGTGAACCCGTATCCATTGATGGTCGGATGATCGCCGCTTTCGGTGTGGTTGCGTTGATCTGCTTCCTGGCAACCGTGATCCCATTGAAGGTGGGATTGAAGAAGATGGAGCAGTTTGAATTCTAGCCAAGTGGCCAGGTCACTGGAAGGATGCCGGGGTGCAGATATCTCCACCCCGGCTCTTCTTGTGTCCCGTGATCAAGCTACAGCTACGGAGCCGCTTCGACTGGGATTATGCGATACGGCACGCCCCAGATGTTGGCGCGGTAATCGTCTTCAGTCTCTGTTGTGAACGTCTCGGCATCGATCGCGTCGACCGCCATGCGGGCCCTACCAGTGTGACGCACATACCAGCTGCGTACGTAGTATGAATCGACGTCGGTGGTGACCTGCTCCATCGGCAGTCGCACCCACGCCCTGCTGCTCGGCGTAGCGTGGAACAGATGCAGGAACACGAACGTGTCCGGCACGTTGTCGTTGTCGAGACTGTTATCCACCCAGGCCTTGACTGTTACCAGGTCTTCCGGATGCAGTCTGGGGATCCGGCTGTCCACATCGAGCATCTCACTTGGGTCGACGATCTCTGCCTTCAGCTCCTCGTTCACCCACACCTGCACCTTGGTGATGTTGACCGTCCGCTTGTCTTCGGCAGTCATCATCCATTCCGCCGGCGATACATTCACCAGCTGCCAACGTCGACCTTGAGCATCAGCCTCTTCCACCGGTCTGCGACGGAACGTCGCGTACTGTACCAGCTTCTCCTCCAGCGGTTTCTGAGTCAGATTCAATTGCTCGTCCCGCGTGATATCGAGCAGGAATCTTCCTTCGAAGAACAACTCCTTCGACACCGTGGCTATCCCCGCCTGCGGGTCCACGTCCACCGTTATCAGGCGTCTGACCGGAAAGCCACGACGCCGACCCCATACTCGCGGTGCCACCACTTCGGCCATCTCGGCCGCCGGCGCCAGAGCCAGTGCCGCCAGTTGCGCATTATCATATGCTCCGTCGACACCGAACTCGTCTGCGAAGAATCCGGATTCGTCCAACAACGTCAGGATCTCATCTCGATCCTCCTGTGACGCGTTTCCCTCGGGCCCGAAGCTCTCTTCACAAGCAGTCACTCCCAGAGCGCCGACCAGCAGGAAAGCGGCTACGCGTTTGCTCAACATGTCCCCTCCATTTGTGAATCGGTTCGCCATCACTCTGCAGACTAGACGCGTTCGGAGATGATGCATTAACGACGTGATCCAGATCACGTGCCCGCGACAATCTGCAATGGCGATTCTGTTGGAGAGTCTAATGGTTTCGGTTGGTGGGGTCGGTGACGGAACGCAGGTGGACGACGTGTTGGGGATCACGGGGTGGAAGAAGATCAGGAGGGGAAGGAGGGGAAGGAGGGGAAGGAGATGGTGAGCTGTCCACTCTGCGTCCCCTTCCCCGCCTTCCCCCTGTTCCCCTTCTAATCTCCTACCAGCACCCCTACCGCCGTGCCACAATTGGCGCAGAACTTCCCTCCGGCAGGAACCGCTTCGCCGCACGACGTACAATGGTTGGGTCCACCGGGAATGACAAGTGGCTTGCCACAGCTCGAGCAGAACGCGGAGGCTGCCTCAGGACGGGGCCCGCAAGTTGGACATGCCTTGCGAGCACCTGCACGCGCTCGCTGAATCGCAGCCTCGGCCGGGTCATCCCCTGCCTTCTCTGCTTCCTCTACCTCAGCATCCTCAGCCTCGATCGCTGCCAACGCTGCATTGGCATATCGCTGCTTGAGCGCACCGTAGTCTTCGTTCGATAGCTTCCCAGTAGCCCTATCGAACTCGATCTCCTTCAAAGCCAGCAGAGCCTGAATCTTGGGCGACTCAGACTCCTGGATATCGGTGAAGTCGAGGTCGTCTGCGGGAGATGTAGATGCACCCTGATCTATGTCGCCGCGAACCAGCGGCTCAAGTACGAGGGCTAGCGCCGCCACGGCGACGACGATACCAGCCACTAGTTCCATTCTATCGCTCCAAGTCAGCCAGTTCCGCCTCGAGTCGTTTGGCGTCTTCAGCGGATATGTCCGAGTCTGTAACCAGCGCACCACCTGCGACTGGATTGTTGGCCCTGGCGACCCTACTCTTGCGGGACAAGATCCAGAGCATTATCGCTCCAACCACGGTGATCGCCATCCCGGGTAGAACGTACCCCACGATGTTGAATCCTTCTTTCTTGGGCGCCATCAGTACCAGCTCACCGTACTCTGCTACAAAAGCGTCGATGACTTCCTGAGCCGTGCTGCCCGATTCGATGAGCTGCACGACCTGTCTGTGCATGGCCGGTGAAGTCGCACAGGTGAAGTCTGTAGTCCTGCAAGTATACACGTCGAGATTGCACCCGCATGTGCACCGCAACTGCTCCTCCATTCCGATTATGAACGGATCGTTCTCATAGTCGGCAATCCGCTCCTTGGACGCACCCACCATTCCAGGATAGGGCAGCCGCTCCGATTGAGCATCCTGGGCCCCGCCCTGCGCGTGTATGAACGGTACCGGTAGCAGAGCAGCGAGGGACACATGGACCGCCTCCCGTCGGGACAGGATAACGCTACTGGACAACTGCAGCCTCCTTCTTGTCATCGACCATTTGCACCTGGTACCCAGCCATTGCTCGACGCAACGATGTGCG
>JAUVRV010000330.1 GCA_030597435.1 Gemmatimonadales bacterium
AATTATCGACAAAGTGTACGAAAATATACGATCTTCGATGTGAAGGTCGCATCGGTGGTCAATCGCAAATCGCAAATCGTCCATCGTCAATCGCAAGTCTCTTGCTTCCCCTCCTTTCCCTCCTAATCAGGCTACCAGGCATGCTATTCGTGACAGCATTTAAGCTGTTTATGTGCATAGTGTTACGCCCCCAGAGTGACCCACCGCACTGAACCCGGTTTACCGACTCAGCTAATTGCCTGGAGTCAATCTGAGCACACTGTCTTTGGGAGAGTCATCCATGAATCGGCTCGGTGCACTAGCAGGTGGCGTCATCGCGGGTTCCATTGGCGCGTTGGTCTGGGCGGGTATCGCGTACTTCACTGGCTACGAGGTGGGCTGGGTGGCCTGGGGTGTAGGAGGCTTGGTCGGGTTTGGCGTGGTGCTCGGCAGTAGCGGCAACAGGAGTCGGACGGCCGGCATCATTGCCGTCGTGATTACGGTGATGGCGCTGATGGCTGCCAAGTACACCACCGTACAGCTCGTTCTCGCGGATGGATCTGAGATCACGGAGGCGCTCGTCTCCAGTCTCCAAGATGATGAACTGGTGGTCTCCTACATCGCCGACGACGTTGTCGTCGAGTTCATGTCGGATGACATACCGGTCCACTGGCCGGTGGGGGTCGATCCATCGCAGGCGACGACCCAGGTCGAATATCCGGCAGATGTTTGGACCATAGCTCAGTCGCGGTGGGATGGAATGGTACTCACGGAGCGCGAAGAGTACCGTAGTGCGCTCGAGGAAATGGTGACCGCGAACCTGGCGCTTGCCCTCGACGAGTTGCGGGGCGAGTTGGCGCAGGTCGGATTCATCGGAAGCTTCGGTTTCTTGGACATCATCTTCTTCGGATTGGCCATCGCCACCGCCTATAAAGTGGCGGCAGTTGCTGCAACGGAACAACAGGTAATGCAGCAACCAGATCAGCAGCCAGCACTGGGTGACGTGCGGGCGGGTTGAGCAGCCAATGACTGCTAGGGTGCTGCGGCGATTTGCCGAAATCTGGGCCGTCGGGTTCCTCGTACTCGTTGTAATCTCGGTCGGGCGTCATGTGTTCTTCCTGGCGCCGTCCGTGGAGCGGGGTTTTGCAGACGTGCAGGCGTGGTTCAACCCATCCGCGCCCCAGACTTATCTGTTTCCCCTGCTAGTAGTCTCACCGGCATTGGCAGCGCTGTACTTGTCACTTCGATTGCGTAAACTTCGCACCGGGAAGTGAGCGAACCCTAGCCCGATCTTTCATCGGTGTTCGGGCGCGGCTGTTGGAAAGCGGCGGCAAGGCCTACAGGTACGCCGCGGTAGTGTCAGTCTCGCTGACCTGACTTTCTACACAGATCCGGGCTTGTCCGATGGCGCGGAAGCACCATACATGATGCGGACGCCCGTGGGGCGACCAGCAGGGTCGCGCACAAAACGCCAGCCCGTTCCCTCCTGCTTGCCTTCATCGATCGCCTCCATCAGCAGGCGGAATTGGCGTCGCACTGGCCGATCCACGAACCACACGATTCCAGCGCCGATCAGTCCCATCATGAGGTGGGATGCTATTGACTCCATTCATGGCTCCCAGGTGTTGGCGGTCTCAAGCATGAGGGCTAGAGAGTACGCCCGCAAGGGACCGGCGTATTGCGTCTCGCCGGGATACGGCGCACCCTTCTAATATCGTTCGGACCCCGCACCCGATTGCTGTGTTCGCTGATGTCGCTACAACACGGACTATGGCAGGTCTCATGATACGACTAGCTACCGCACTGACGATGACAGCCGCTTGTCTGATAACGGGCTGTGGCCGCAATGAGGATAGACCCAATATCGTCATCATATTCGCCGACGATCAGGGGTACGCCGATGTCGGCGTGTATGGGGCGGTTGGATTCACCACGCCGCACCTCGACCGGCTGGCCTCCGAGGGAATGCGATTCACGTCTTTCTATGCCAGTCAGGCTGTATGCTCGGCGTCGCGTGCTTCGCTTCTGACCGGATCGTATGCGCAGCGTGTCTCCATTCGCGGTGCCTTTGCACCGTGGGCGGAGGTCGGTCTCAACCCTGAGGAGGAGACCATCGCGGAGATGCTGAAGCAACGTGGTTACGCCACCGGCGTCTTCGGCAAGTGGCACTTAGGACACCATGAAGAGTTTCTTCCCCTGCAGCACGGGTTCGACGAATACCTGGGCTTACCCTATTCAAACGACATGTGGCCCGTCGACTACGACGGGAATCCCGTAACTGAGGGACACAAGCTGAACTACCCACCGCTACCTCTGATTGACGGGCACCAAGTGGTGGCGACGATCGACAATCTCGCAGAGCAAGCGACGCTGACGGCGCGCTACACGGAGCGGGCAGTCGCGTTTGTAGAGAGACACAAGGAAGAGCCGTTCTTCCTCTACCTGGCGCATTCGATGCCTCACGTGCCCTTGGGCGTTTCAGACAGGTTTGCCGGTCACAGCACCCAAGGCATGTACGGTGACGTTATTGAGGAACTCGATTGGTCGGTGGGTGAGGTTCTGGCGGCCCTCGATCGCCACGGTCTTACCGACAACACGTTTGTCATCTTCACGAGTGATAATGGTCCCTGGCTCAACTATGGCAATCACTCGGGGTCCGTCGGTCCGTTGAGGGAGGGCAAGGGCACTGCGTTCGAAGGGGGCGTTAGAGTCCCGGCCATCATGCGTTGGCCAGGCAGGATAGAACCTGGGTCGGTGACCGACAGGATTGCATCGACCATTGATGTTCTTCCCACAGTGGCGGCCGCAACCGGAGGTCAACTACCGGTTAAGCCCATCGATGGGGTGAACCTGCTGCCGCTGCTCGAAGGCGACGGGTCGGCCAACCCTCGTAACACCTTCTACTACTATTACGAGGGCCAGCTACGGGCTGTTCGCGAAGGCAAATGGAAGCGGGTTTATCAGCATCGTACGCGATCTTACGTCGGTGTCGAGGCGGGTAACGACGGACATCCAGGTCCGTACAGCTTCCCAACGGTGCCGACCGCGCTCTACGACCTCGCAGCCGATATCGGTGAGACAACCGATCTGTCGTCAAGCTATCCCGACGTCGTTCAGCGGCTCGACTCACTGGCCGAACGCGCTCGCGAGTCCTTGGGTGACAGGTTGACCCAGCGTGAGGGCAGGGAAGTGCGGCCGCCCGGTCGCCGCGGGTTTGATCGTCCCGATACGATGTCTCACTTGGCGGTGGGTGCCGCTGTCACTCTGACTACACCGTTGAGTTCGGCGTATCCGGGCAACGGCCCCTCATCCCTGACTGACGGCAGGCTAGGAAGCCGTGACTTCCACGACCAACATTGGCTCGGTTTCGAGGAAGACGATCTGGATGCCGTGGTCGACCTGGGCGAACTGCGCGATGTCCGCCGGATCGGTCTGGATTGCCTGCGGAATCAGGTGTCGTGGATCTTTTTTCCGCGGATGGTCGAGTTCGCAGTGTCGGTCGACGGTTCCGACTGGCAGACCGTACACCAAGAGCAGCTCACGACCGAGATGCGACCTGAATCCGGTATACGTAGGTTCTCGGCGGACGTCGAGACTGCAGCGGTTCGCTACATCCGCATCCGCGCGCGTAACCTGGGCCAATGCCCCGACTGGCACGTTGGTGCCGGTGGTAAGGCGTGGCTATTCGTAGACGAAATAGTTGTCGAGTAGTAGACTGTCGTAGCAATCCGCGTCCGCAATGATCATCCCGCGGCCGCCACTCGTTATTCGCAACTCACTGACACCTAGACCCAGGACAACATCATGAAATGCAAGCTGACCGTCACCACCCTGGCCCTGCTGATCTGCCAGGCTTGCCAACCCGCCGGAGATACCGATTTCCACATTGAGCAGGTCGAGAACGCACTGCTCCCACGGTTGGTAATCCGCGGTGAGCCGATCCAGACGTATGCGCTGGTGGAGCGCATGGAGCATCACAAGGTACCTGGTGTCAGCATTGTGGTGATCAACGATGGTGAGATCGAATGGGCCAAGGGTTACGGGCTGGCTGATGTTGAGTCTGGTACTCCGGTCACCGCGTCAACGTTGTTCCAAGCCGCCTCGATCAGCAAGCCGGTTGCGGCAACTGCTGCGTTGATATTGGTGGAACGGGGAGAACTCGAGC
>JAUVRV010000116.1 GCA_030597435.1 Gemmatimonadales bacterium
CCTGCTTCTGCACCAGGAACAGGTAGAAACCCAGGAACCCAGGGGAGAGCGCCGGGAGGCCTGCCACGCGGAACGCAGAGAACCGTGTCAGTGTGGCACCCGTGACAGGGTCTCCGCCACGCGACAGCCTGAGTAGAAATTCACCGACCATCGGCACAGCGCCCGTTATCTCGGTCCCGACTCGGGTCGCGAAGTAGGCTAGCTCATTCCACGGCAGCAGGTACCCGGTGAACCCGAAGGCCATGGCGATGCCCATGAGCGCAACGCCCGAGAACCATGTGATTTCTCTGGGTGGACGGTATGCCTTGACCAGCAACACGCTGAAGAGGTGGAGGGACAGCGTGAAGATCATCAGGTTCGCCGACCAGGCGTGGATCGATCGGACCAGCCAGCCGAACTCCACTTCGGCCATGATGAACTGGATCGACTCGAAGGCCTCTTCGGCGCTGGGACGGTAGTAGAACAGCAGCAGTATGCCGGTGGCAACCTGTATTGTGAAAAGGAAGAGCGTCATCCCGCCCAGGTAGTACCAGATCGTATGTTTGTGGACTGGCACTTCCTTCTTCTTGGCCAGGGTCCTGATCCCCTCCAGGCCGACGCGATCGTCGATCCACTTGACCGATATGTCGATCCACTGGCGAATGCTCCCCATGTCAGGTTCTCCGGCTCACGACGATCTGGTCGCCGCGGACGTTGACGACATATGTCTCGAGAGGCGTCGGTGGCGGGCCCTCGATGTTCTGACCGTTCAGGTCGAAGTGTCCGTTGTGGCATGCACACCAGATGTGGCCGATGTCATCCCGGTACTGGACGATGCAGCCAAGGTGCGTGCACACAGCCGAATAGGCGCGCAGCTCCCCCGACGCCGTCCTGACCAACAATCCCGCGCGGGTTCCGAATTTGAAGATCTCCGCGCTGTTGGGTGGAATGTCGTCCGGTTTGAATGGCAGCGTCACCGACGTCGCCGCTGACTCGCCGGAGGCCGGTGGCACGAGATAACGGCCGGTGGGATACACAACTGCTAGCACCAAGCCGCCGAGGCTAGTGCTCAGGATCCAGGTCGTGAGCGTTCTGCTCAACATCCAATCGATGAACTTCCTGCGAGAGGTCCCCGGAGTCCGTACTTCGTCAGCCATTCAGTTTCCCCCGTGTCAAGTCGTCCGTCGCTTGTGTTCCAGTTGCCGGATTCTGAGTACCAGTCCCACTATGAGTACCACGATGATCGTGACCGAGATGGCGAGACCAGCGCGCCGGAATTGAAGTTCGGCCAGTGCGTCCTGGCCCCGTTGGTGGGCCTCTAACGTGATTCCAAGTCCCTCCTCTACATCCTCTCTCACCGCCTCAACGCTGAAGGCGTGCATGGAGGCTCGGGCCTGAACTGCGGCGTTATTGGCTCTACCCAGCTCGAACTGTGCCTCGCTGACCTCCATCCCAGCTTGTTCCGCCAAACCGAGTATCGAATCTGCAGCTTCGAAGGAGGAGCCGAGAGAGTCGATCAACGATCGCATCGCGGTGGCCGCCTCACCGCCGGTGTCGCCCGCCGCGTGACACCTGGCACAGACCGCACCTTCGCCGAGCCCCAGCATTTCGTCGCTGGCGCGCACGATGTCGTGATTCTGGTGACAGGTGGCGCAGCCGGGCATGCCCAGCATGGCGAACGTCTGTGCATGGCGACTCTGTGAGAAGTTGTCTGTCATGACGGAGTGGCACTGGCCGCACACGTTCCCGACCCACGAGATCCCCGGTGGAGCCGCTCCGTGGTTGCCGTGACAGT
Source organism: Gemmatimonadales bacterium (assembly GCA_030597435.1). Classification (GTDB taxonomy): domain Bacteria; phylum Gemmatimonadota; class Gemmatimonadetes; order Gemmatimonadales; family GWC2-71-9. Next base: position 1,775 of record JAUVRV010000116.1, read on the forward strand.
CATTGCAGGTGGGAGCTGAGAGATCTCGCTCGACTGACATCATCTCCCAGTGGATGCTGCGCCGGTACCGCTCCAACTGATCAGTCGGAATAGGGTACTCTGCCATGTACTCCGTATTCGCGTGGCAGGCACCACACGTCTCGGCCACGTTGAGCGGGTTGACGCTGGACAACGGGTCCGTGGGCGGTCGAATGGAGTGTGCCGGATGACAACTGGTGCAAGTCGCGACGGCCGTGTCGCCCAACTCGGCTAGCCGGCGGCCGTGCACGGAGGTGACGTATTCAGCTACTTGGTCGACCCGGATCGACGGGTTGTACTGTCGCATGAATTGCGCATCGGAGTGACAGCGACCGCAGAACTCGGGGGTGCCCTCAGCGCCGGGCTTCCCGACGAAGCCCTTAGCCGGATCCATGCCCGCGAGGCCTGCCGCGGTAGCGTCGCCCCCGTGGCACGAAACACAGGTCAGTCCCCGCTCCGAGTGGATGTCCGTGGCGAATGCCGTCACCGGCGCCGACAGCCTCTCGTCCAGAGCACTGTGGCAACTAGAGCAGTAGTCCACCGGTGATTCCTGAGCTGCGACTGGTGCCGGCATGTGAGCCGCTGCCACGACAAAGAAGGCCACGAAGACACCACGGTTCAGCCACTCAGTCTTCACGGGACCCTCCCAATGGTCTGTAGGTATGCCGCAAGGTCTGCCATCTCGTCGGCGGTAAAGGTCGGCCAGGTAACCGTGCCAGGTGCCGGCTCGTCCGAAATCAGTACGTGGTTCCATAGGGCCGCGATGACGCCGGCCTGGGACGTGAGGCCCCGGGCCTGTGTCAGATCACTGGCCGCGTCGCCACCGCGGCCGGATACCGAGTGGCAACCTAGGCAGCCTTTGTCTCTGACCAGTTGCGGTCCCCGGTCCGAGTTCGCCGCCTCCGTTGAGTACCGTACGAGGTATAGGTAGGCGAGCAGGTCTGCCATCTCGCCGGCGCCGAGTTGTGGTACGGAGATTCCCGCCTGCCGCATCGCTGCTGTCATTGCGGGAGCCTTGTTCCACATGGCTGCGGCGAAGTCGACGAGGCTGCGCCCACCGGGCAGGTCGGATAGGTCAGGGCCAACCTTTCCGCCCTCTCCCTGTATGCTGTGGCACTCGACGCAGCTCCTCTCCTCGAACAGCCTGCGTCCTTCCTCGGCGCGGCCGGGCAGAACGTACATTGACCCTTCGGGTAACCGTCTGGAAGCGGACTTCAAGAACGCTATCAGGTCTACCAGCTCGGAGCCGGAGAATGTCGGTCTTCGGATGCCTCGCTCGCTCATGGCGGTGGACATGGAGGGACCGTGATTCCACAGCGCCGTCGCTATTTGGACAGGCGAGCCGTATTGATTCAAGAAGTCGAGACTAGGGCCGGCGACGCCGCCCGTCCTACCGACCTGGTGACACACGATGCACGATTTTTCGGAAAAGAGTTCCCTACCGGTCGCCGTATCACCTGGGGGATCGAAATAGTCCAGCCACAAGAGGAACGCGATGAGGGCGCCGGTCTCCCACGGCGTTAGGCGCGGGCGGTCGATCCCCATCGCACGCATTTGAGCCACCATGTTGGGGAGGTGGTTCCACATGGCGGCGGCAAAGCCGTAGAACGATTTGGGACGCTCGGAGCTGGCCAAGTCCGGTCCTAACTCTCCACCGAGACCGTTGATTGCGTGACAGGCACTGCACCCGCGGGTGCCGAACACTCGGGACCCCGCAAGAACGCTCTGGGTCTGCCCTGTGGGTAGCTGTGCCGTGGCCAGCTTGGGCGGAACGAGAAGCGTAACTGCAGCCAACCCGCCTGCCAGCGTGAGCACCCGCAACATCTTGGAGAATCTGATCATGGATGCAGCCACCATGATAGCTCGGGAGTGCTGATGCGGGCACCAATACGATTCATGCAGCGCTCCTTTGTCGACTACCTATGCTGTGGCTTGCGACGTAGTAGGGGTTTCCTGATCGGTCCATGGCGGCAGGATCTTCACCAGCACCCAGAGAATCACGAGCGGCAAGCACAACAGTCCTATGGTCACGGCAAGGCCCTCGATTCCCAACAGCTCCACCTTGTAGACTGTGAGCCCTCGGAGACTCTTCGAGAAGAGTTGTCCGCCTATCACCACGTTCCAGCGGATGCTGAAGATCCCGATCTGGATCATTACCGCGCAGGTCAGGTAGATCAACTGTCTCAGCTCTGGGGCCACTCTCAGGAAGCCTCCCTTGTGCAAAGCCGACGAAGTCAGCCCTAGCATGACCAGCGGAATAATCGTTCCCATCAGCACTTGGAGCACTATCAAACTGATGAAGAGCCGGCTCTCGATCATCTGTGAGAGGATCCCGATCGATTCCTCCGCTTCGTATAGGCGGTGGATGAAGTCCAGTGATTCCAGGGAAAAGTCGACTATCAGTGCGTAGAACAGGAACTGAGCCAACTTTTCGAGACACACCATGTCTATCTTTCGCCAGCGGAACATGGTCGTGAGCATGTAGAGAACGAGTACCAACGCAATGCCGGACACGATTGCCGAGAACAGGAACACAACCGGCATGAGCACGCTGCTCCACCAGGGGTTGGCTTTGATCGATCCGAATATGAAGCCCACGTATCCATGGAGCAGGAATGCCGAAGGGATGCCGATGATCGTTATCCATCGTCCCCATTTGTCGTCGAACTTGAGTGCGTCTGCTGACGTGTCCGTTGCACCTAACGTGAGGGCGTAGTAGAACCAGCGTTTGAGTCCCGCCGACTCCCGGTACCACTGCACCATGTCTTTGCGGTAATCGAACCAGATCTCCACCAACAGCACGACCATCAGATACCATGCGTACACGAACCCGAACATGGCCATGGCCGACTTGCGGTTGGGTGTCATGAAGATCTCGTACGACCGTTCGGGGTGACCCAGATGTGCGAGAAGGGGCAAAGTGGCGACGAGCATGAACGCCAACGCGGTCAACAAAGCGAGCCTATAGGTAGGTTGCACTTCCTTCACGTTGAAAACGCGCTCGAGCGAGGCAAGGATGAACGCGCCGGCCACCAGTCCCGTGATGTACGGGTAAAGGACTATGAGCAAGCTCCACTGGAGCTCGAATTCGTTGGGGTACATATAGCCCTGCATCGTCTACCTCACCTCCCCATCCAAGTTGGCGTAGAACACCTTCGGCTGAGTGTTGAGATGCGGCTTGAGTACTTGAATGGTGTTGAACCGCATGAACTGGGCAAGTGGTGTGGGACGCCCCTCTACCGCTCCGAAGATCCGTGCTTGTGTGGGACACACCTCGACGCAGGCGGGTACGAGACCCTCGACCAACCGGTGATAGCAGAAAGTGCACTTGCCCGCCACGTGTTTTTCGGGGTGGAGGTAGCGTGCTCCGTACGGGCAGGCCTGGATGCAATAGCGGCAACCGATGCAGTACTCTTCGTCCACCAGCACGACACCGTCTTCCGTAGTGAACGTGGCACCCACCGGGCACACCTGGACGCAGGGAGCCTCCTCGCAGTGGTTGCACAGTTTCGGCACGAAGAACGTTTTGAGAATTGCCCCTTCGTCCCCGGTGCGCGGGAAGCCATGCATGCCGGCGTCCGGACTGTCCACCATGACCTCGCCGTCGGTCTTGATGATGTACCGCTCGACCCAGGTGTTGGTAAAATGGGGCTCTTCAGGTACGTCGTTCTCGATCGTGCAGGCTTGCACGCAACGGCCGCATCCGATGCACTTGTTCACGTCGATGCCCATGCCGTAGTGGTGGTCGCTGGCGTCATACTCGTCTGTCTGAACCGGTACTCGAACGATACCGAAGAAAACCGGGGCCGCCGCACCACAAACTGCCAGCATCTCATTCAAGAACTCACGCCGGTCCGGATCCCGGTTGTGGGGAGCATCCTGGTTCGAGATGGCCTGATCGTCGGCTTCAGTCATTCTTCTGTTGTCTCGGGGAAATGAGGGTAGTGGCATTGCCAACACTGGTAGGTGACGTTGTGCGAGCGCAGGTCGATCTGTGGAACGTTAGGGATTGCCTGTGCGTGGCAGCCGCCGCAGAAACTGCGATCCTGGGGCTTAGCCGGACGGACGGACCGCGGATTCACTTTGTGTTGCTCAGGTGTCTGGTGACACATAGTGCAGTCCAGCGTGGCGTGGTGCGATACCGCCTTCTGCCGAGCGATCTGGCCATGGCAGGCACCGCACTCACCGGGTACCACGGGGGGTTCCGGAGCGTGAGGGTTGTGGCACGACATGCAGGGCGTCAGCGGGTTGTGGGATACGGGCTCTATCTGCGGGAAACCAGTTGGTCGGCTGGGGTTGTACTCGTGACACAGAACGCAGAACCCGCGCTCGCGGGGGGCCTCGGGTTTTACGTCCAACGGGGCTTTGACGTGATCCGCGGCTGGTCCGTGACATACCTCGCACCGCACTCCCCGGTGATTAGACGCCAGGCGCTCTTCTGCAATCGACGAGTGGCACAGAGCGCACTCCTGGTGGCCAGCGTACTTCTTCTCGTGAGCTACGATGGAGTCGATGGCCGCCGCACGGTAATGCCCGATGTCGCCGAAAGTGTCGGGAATCAGGAGGGACCTCGCCGCAATCATGGCAACTACGGCAAGTAGGAAAACGGCCAATAAGCGGGGAACTTGCTGTGGCATCGTCCTCGTCCGTTCATGCTTGCATGGAACACTTCACTCTGCTGCGGACCTGGAAAAAGACTTCCTGTGCCCGCCACAGTAGGTGTTGTCTGGGTCGTGACCACCATGAGCCGAAAGGGTGACCGCGGATGGACAGTGCGGTCACGGCGATATTGAGTGGTCCCTGGTGCGGGACAGCGCTGATGTTGCTCACCCGTGCTGCCCGTACCGTACCCTACCGGAGGCGGTGTGAAGAAAACGTGAAGAGAAGATGACGACTCCGGAGTCATCTTTGGGTAATTTACGGTAATATGAAGTGTAACGGTAATCCCGAGGAGCATGGATCATAACAGGAGGCACTTGGGGGCCCAGCTGAAGGCGGAAGGGTCCAAGACCTCGCCGGCGCGAGAATTCTATGGGGCTGAGGACCATCGCCAGCGATATCTTGAATAGGGCCGCAGATGACTACCGCGGATCTTTGGCGGATAAGAGCGGATTACGACACACGGACTTACAGCGGACAAACTCGGATAGATGACATGAATGAGCCAAATGCACTCAGTGATACTGTAGCACTCACGGATCTGGTGGAGTATCAGGATGGTACGGTGGTCAGCAAGACACTGGTCAAGAAGAAGACGGGAACCGTCACTCTATTCGCCTTTGACGAGGGCGAGGGGCTGAGTGAGCACACCACCCCGTTCGACGCGCTGGTCCTGGTGGCTGACGGCAGCGTCGAGATTACGATATCCGGCCAGCGGAACGTGGTGAAGCAAGGCCAGATGCTGTTGTTGCCGGCGAATGAGCCGCACGCCCTCAAAGCAGCGACCCGATTCAAGATGCTGCTGATAATGATCCGGTCGTAGATCGAGTCGGTGTAGCGAGTTCCGGGGAGACATGGCATCTTCCTGTTCATGCGGTCCCTGCTCAATGCCAATTGATGTCTGATGGGAGTCGTGGAATGGTTCTTCTGATCACCAACTATGGAAAGATCACAATCGATCTGTACGCCGACGAAGCTCCGGTCACTGTCGAGAATTTCCTTGCCTATGTGGATGACGGTTTCTACGATGGCACCATAATCCACCGGGTGATTCCAGGATTCGTGATTCAGGGTGGTGGGTTTACCAAGACGATGGACCAGAAACCAACGAAGCCTCCCATAGCCAATGAAGCCGCTAATGGACTAAAGAACGTGCGTGGATCGCTCTCCATGGCGCGGACCCAGGACATCAACAGCGCAACGTCACAGTTCTTCGTGAGCCTGC
>JAUVRV010000287.1 GCA_030597435.1 Gemmatimonadales bacterium
AGCGGGGAGTATCGCATGGATGGCGACAACTGGCCGTTGCAGAAGGAGATAGGCAGCCCGGCGCTCGAGGAAATGCTGAGCTTCAGGATCTTCGCGATTGCGGTTCAGCACCTGGGTGGAGAACAGCTGCTCTCTGATATCCAGAAGTGGATACAGGAGGAAAGGCTGAGCTTCTTGGTCGAAGTGGCCGGACAGGATGTACCCATCGTCGAAGTCAAAGATGCGATTCGGCGATATCGGCACATTGCGCAAGACGGTGTGGAACTGCCGGAATCCAGCAGACGGCATGTCCAGGTATCACTGATTCACCGGTTCCTGTCGTCGCAACTCGGCTTCATCAATATTGCCAAGGAACATATCGATATCGATGACTTTGATGGCGTCTTGCAACGAATCATCTCAACACCGGCCTGTCATGGCAGACTGGGAGGCAAGGCAGCGGGCCTGCTCCTGGCGTCGTGCATCGTTCAGAAGTCTCCCGAGTTGGCAGATCAGGGATTCGCGATACGGGTACCTGAAACCTGGTATGTCACTTCGGACGTGATGTTGGCGTTCGTCCGCTTCAACGGATTGACCGACGTTACAGAGCAGAAGTACAAGTCCATTGATGCGATACGGCTCGAGTACCCGCGTATTGTCCAGACATTCAAGAACTGTCCGTTCCCTCCGGAGATCATGCACGGTCTCTCTACAGTGCTGGACATGTTCGGCGATAGACCGCTGATCGTTCGCAGTTCCAGTTTGCTCGAAGATCAGTTGGGGGCGGCGTTCTCCGGGAAGTACAAGAGCTTGTTCCTGGCCAATCAGGGTAGAAAGGAGCACCGCCTAGCGGCGCTCCTGGACGCAATAGCCGAAGTATATGCCTCCATCATGGGGCCTGATCCCATCGAGTATCGCGCCGAAAAGGGTTTGCTCGACTTCCAAGAACAGATGGCGATTCTCATACAGGAGGTCGTCGGTACGTGTGTTGGCGACTATTTCCTGCCCACTCTTGGTGGCGTGGCCCTGAGCAGAAACGATTTTCGATGGTCGATGCGGATTCGGCGGAAAGACGGCATTGCACGCCTGGTTCCGGGCCTGGGAACGCGTGCGGTGGACCGAACTGCAGACGACTACCCGGTTCTGGTCGCCCCCGGCCAACCCGGCCTCAGGCCCAGCGTTTCGGCTGCTGAGGTGGTACGGTATTCACCTACACACGTCGATCTGATCAACCTCAGGAAGAACAGGTTTGAAACCGTGAGGGTCGACGATCTGTTGAAGAAGTATGGCGATCGGATGGTTGGAGTGGGGAAAGTGGTCTCGCTCTACGACGGGGATAGCATCAGGCAGCCCGTCGGTCTCGAGGTCGATTTCGCGCACGACAATCTGGTGGTTACGTTCGACGGCCTCATCAAGAACACTCCTTTCTTGAAACAACTCCACAGCATTCTGAGGTTGCTGGAGAAAGAGTCCGGAACGCCAGTAGACATCGAGTTCGCATACAACGATGGTCATCTGTATCTGCTACAGTGCCGGCCACAGAGTTACACCGAGGACGCCGCACCTGCGCACATTCCGCCGGACCTGCCAAAGCAGCAGATAGTGTTCACCGCCAAGCGGCACATTTCCAACGGCATCATTCCTGACATCACGCACATCGTCTACATAGACCCGCAGCGATACGGAGAACTTGACCATGCAGCTCTTGTAGCAGTTGGGCGCGCGGTCGGGAAGCTCAACAAGCGGCTACCCAAGCGACAGTTCATACTCATGGGTCCCGGACGTTGGGGCAGCAGGGGTGACATCAAGCTCGGGGTCAACGTCACCTATTCTGACATCAATAACACCGCTCTGCTGGTCGAGATAGCCAGGAAGAAGGGGGATTACGTTCCCGACCTCTCCTTCGGCACTCATTTCTTTCAGGATTTGGTGGAAGCGCGCATTCGTTATCTGCCGCTCTATCCCGACGACGATGGCATCCTGTTCAACGAGTCGTTTCTCAGGGAATCACCCAACCTGTTGCCGGACATCCTACCCGCATTCGAATCTCTCGCGGACACCGTGCGGGTGATCGATGTCCCCAGTGTTGCCAAAGGGTTGTTCCTGCAGGTCCTGATGAACGGTGAGCGCGACGAGGCGGTAGGGGTGTTGTCCGATACGAGTACGGAGATCCGGGAGCACGACATCTCTGAGCGCGTGGAAGCTCCGCACACCGGCGATTCCTGGGCCTGGCGGTTGGAGATGGCTGAGGCGATTGCGTCGCAACTCGACTCGGAACGCTTTGGTGTTCATGCCATGTACGTCTTTGGCAGCACCAAGAACGCGACCACCGGACCGAGCAGCGACATAGATTTGCTCGTCCACTTCCGAGGAACGGCCGAGCAAAAGGAAAGATTGCTGCTATGGTTGGAGGGTTGGAGCCACTGCCTGGACGAATTGAACTACCTGCGAACCGGCTTCAGGACCGGCGGGTTGCTGGATGTCCACATAATCACGGACGATGATTTCAAGAAACAGGATGGTCTTGCCGGCAAGATCGGGGCGGTGACGGATCCGGCGAAGGCCCTCAGGTTGAAGGGGAGCTGATGAGCAAAGCGGCCGCGGACACAAACGATCACGGAGTTCGTATATCGCGGAGGCCAACATAAGAAGTCCGCGATCGTTACTGTCCGTGGCAGATCACTCCGCAGTCAGTGCAATCACAGGGTCCACCTTTGTTACTCTACGTGCCGGAATGAAGCTGGCCAGGAGTCCGACGGATGCCAGAACCACGAATACAAGGCCAAACACAAATGGATCGCGGGCACTGACATCGTAAAGAATCCATTGCAGCGGATTGACGGCGACTACCGCTAAACAGAGGCCGACAGCCAGGCCCAGTGCCAACTGCAGGATTCCTTTCCGCATTGTGAGACTCACTAGCTGTGCTCCCTGTGCTCCGAGTGCCATGCGTATGCCCATCTCCCGAGTGCGCCTGCTCCCAGCAAACGACATGACTCCGTAGAGTCCGATTGCTGCGAGGAACATGGCCACGAATCCGAGTAGCATGAACAGAGGGCCGAAGATACGATATACCCGCGTCACCTCCTCGATGGCCTCGGTCATCGACATCACGTCATAGATCGGCAGGTTGGGATCAACCGCGGCCCCGGCACGGCGCACGTCGGCTGGGATCGCCATGGGAGGACCAGCGGTCCGAATTGCGACATTCACGTTGTTGCCAACACCGCTCTGGAGGAACGGGATGTAGAAACCGGCTGGGCTGGCCGTGAGGTTGGCAAGGCCCTCCATCTTCATGTTGGGAACGATGCCGACGACCTGTAACCAATTTGCCGCTTCGTCGTTACGACCCATGCGTAGGCGCCTGCCCAATGCGTTGCCTGCCGGGAAGAAGGTGCGGACGAAGCTTTCGTTGACCACGACGACGGGTAAACTGCCATGACGATCGCTCGTGTCAAACGTACGACCCTGCAACACGTCGACATCGAACGTGCGGAAGTACCCTGGCGTGACAACTCCTTCTCTAGCTATCGGGAAATCCTCGTCTGTCGCATAGCTTTGTCCCTCGACCTCGAAGACACGTGTGCCGTTGCCGCGGGCCGGAAGCCCGTCGGAAAGGGTAGCTGATGTTACACCAGGAAGTGCGAGTAATCTCGGCACGAGGTCTTCGTACATGACAACACGGCTCGCCGTGTCGGGGTACTCCACTTGAGGCAAGGCGATACGCGTGGTGAATATGTTCTCGGTCGAAAACGGAAGATCGATGGTGTTGAGTCGCAAAGAACTCTTGATCATGAGACTGGCCACGATCAACAGGCCGCAGGATACCGCGATCTCGGCGACCACCAAGCCACCGCTGAACTTGCTGCTAGTCATGCTGGATGCAGCACGATTTTCGTCCTTGAGTGCCTCACTGATACTGATGCGCGACGCGCGCAGGGCAGGGAACACACCGGCAAGAAGCGCGGCAAGCAGTGTCACGACTCCAGCAAAGAGCATGACCCTGTAATCGGGTTCGAACGTGATCCAGAACGGAGGTGGCTCGCCGCCGGTCATTGCGCTGAACCATTTCACTCCTTGTGCCCCCATGACGTATCCCAGCAGGCCGCCCATTACCGCAAGGACCAGCACCTCGGTTAGAAGCTGGCGGACGACTCGGCTGCGACTTGCTCCCAAGGCCGTGCGGACCGATACCTCGCGAGTCCGCAGTGCGGCACGGGACAGCAGTAGGTTGGCTACGTTCACGCATGCGATGAGCAGCACGCCAATCACTGCACCGAGCAGCGTGAGCAGGACCGGTCCGAACGCCTCTCCAGTGTATCTCCATGTGAACTGCTTCAAGGCTACGCCGACACCTTGGTTGCTTTCGGGATACAGGCTCTCTAGCCGCTCAGTGACCGCGGTCATCTGTGTTAGTGCTTCATCGATCGATACACCAGACTTCAACCTGACAATGCCGTAGTATTCCTGTCCTTCTCCCCTGAGTGTGTTGATTGCATCGATTTCGAGCGGGACCCACAGTTGCTCTTGGTCGGGAAACCTGAAGCCTTCCGGCATGACGCCGACGATCGTACGTTGTACGCCGTTGGCCCGTACCGTGCGACCGAGCACGTTCTGATCCGCGGTGAACCGATTCTGCCATACATCGTACCCGATG
>JAUVRV010000288.1 GCA_030597435.1 Gemmatimonadales bacterium
CTCGTAATCGCTGGCAAGGAGTGTAGATCTCGGTGGTCGCCGTATCATTCAAACCGATGGCGAGCGCCGCTTGACCTCGGCGATGACCGCTACGTCCGGTCCTTCGACAGCAGCCGACCACGGCGGTGGCGCGGGCAAATCGGCCACTGCGGAGCGCAGCTCGGCCCCTCGCCGCCGCAGCTCCGGCAGGCGCTCGCGTACATCGGCTAGGATCCGTTCTAGTCTGGTGTTGGGGCTTTGGCGTTGCACTTCGGGGTGTGTTCGGGTATATTCGAATCGGACTTTTTTCGGTAACGGGGCAAACGGGGCTTACCATGACACTAACGCGCCGCCAGAAGCAAATCCTCGATTTCATCGAAAGCTACATCAAGCAGCATGGTTACGCGCCATCGTTCGAGGAGATGGCAAACCACTTTCACTTCAGTTCCCTCGCTACAGTCCACGAACACCTGACCAATCTCGAGCGCAAGGGATACATACGGCGGGCGCACAACGAGAGTCGCGCGATCGAACTGGTGCCTCAGCCGGGACACGCTGGCGCCTTGGAACTGCCCCTACTGGGGCAAGTGGCGGCCGGCGTTCCGATCGAAGCTGTCACCACACCTGAGACCATCTCGGTGCCCATCGATCTCATTCCGCGCAAAGGTGCTTCCTACGTGCTCCGTGTGCGGGGCGACTCCATGATCGATGAACACATTGAGGATGGAGACTACGTCGTGGTGCACGGCCGCGAGACCGCAAACAACGGTGAGATGGTCATCGCCCTGGTAGACGGCACATCAGCGACACTCAAACGGTTCTACCGTGAGCCGGGTGGCTGGATTCGACTGCAACCAGCCAACGAGAACGTTGCTCCCATCCGAGCACACGAAGACGACATCCTGATCCAGGGCATAGTGGTAGGGGTCATTCGGAAATACTAGCGGCGGCTGCGCGTCGCAGCCCGTCGAGCACCCCAAGTGCCCTACCGTCTCGCAGAGCAGCAGCGGCACTCTCAAATCCATCTGCAACGTCCTTGACCAGACCCGACACATACAGTGCTGCCCCTGCATTCAGAACGACCGCCGCCCGACCTTCAGGGTCCTCGTCGGGCTGCATGAGCAACTTTTCCACTCGCCTGGCGTTCTCGTCGGGCACGCCGCCGGCTAATGCCGCGACATCCTCGACAGCCAATCCGTAGGCGGTCGGATCGAGGGTCCAGTAGTCGACCTTCCCTGCCCTGACCTCCCAAACCTCCGTAGTCCCCACTGGGGCGATCTCATCCATCCCGACCGTGCCGTGGACCACGAGCGCATGTTCGGCACCCAAACGACACAACACGTCTGCAAGTAGCTGCCCGCGATCGGGATCCGCCACTCCAACCACTTGTCTCTTGACCCTTGCCGGATTCGCCAGGGGTCCAATCAGGTTCATGATCGTCGGGATACCGATCTCACGCCTGATGGGGGCCACGAATCGCATCGCCGGATGGAACGCCGGGGCGAAGAGGAAGGCCATTCCCACACTTGCAAGTAGCTCTGCCCCCTGCTGGGCATCCACGGTTATGCCAACCCCAAGGGACTCGAGCACATCGGCAGACCCACACTTTGAGGTGTAAGACCGGTTCCCGTGCTTGGCAACGACGGCTCCAGCACCAGCCGCAACCAAAGCTGCGGCGGTGGAGATATTGAACGTGGATACGCTTCCTCCTCCGGTCCCACATGTGTCTATCAGGTGGGACCGATCCACCACCGGCACCGAGACCATGGCATCCCTCAAAGCCAAAACGGCCCCAGCTACATCCTCGGGTAGCTCTCCTCGTACACGGAGCCCCGTCAACAAGCTGCCCGTTTGAGCCGGCGTGGCCTCTCCGCGCATGAGCTGACCGAAGGCCTCCGCCGCGAGTTCCTGACCCAGGTGTTTCCTGGTCGCAAGTCTCTTCAGTGCCAGCTCGACAGCCGACTTCGTCTCCCGCTCCATTACCATCTTTCCTCGATTTCCTGGACTCATACAGTCATTGACGGCAGACCTGTTTGTCAACGCACCTTGCGGATTGTTCGCGCGGTTGCCGGCTGGTGTCGACCCATCTAGTTTGCCGCGCATGCCGGAGGTATCCACGTATGCCATCATCCAGTACAACGGTCAGAACCTGGCTGGATGGCAACGGCAATCGGCTGCCCGGACCGGCCAGGGTGAACTCGAGGCGGTACTCGAGCGACTGACCGGGACGAGAGTCGTGACCCATGCGGCAGGACGTACCGACGCCGGCGTCCACGCGATCGGTCAGACCGTGAGTTTCGCCGTACCCGTGCGCTGGAACCCGAAGGAATTACTGCGCGCATTGAGGGCTCTGTTGCCACAGGACATGTGGATACAACGGGTCGGGCTTGCCCCGCCCGGCTTCAACGCGCGCCGTCACGCCATCGCTAGACACTATCGCTACGTCATGGGATGTGACCCCGCGGCTTGCTCTCCCTTTCGGCGACCGTTCGAATGGGCCCTTTGCCAGGAGCTGAGGGCCCGTGATCTCAAACGGGTCGCGGAGATGCTACTGGGCGAACACGATTTCCGAGCCTTCTCGATCAAGGGGCAGGACAAACCGCATTACCGCTGCAAGATCAACCTGGCGGAATGGCGAGAGCGGGACGATGGCCGAGGCTTTATCTTTGAGGTTGAAGCCGATCGTTTCCTGCACCGGATGGTTCGGCTATTAGTAGGCACAATGGTGGACGTAGGACGCGGGAGACGTCCTGTGGACGACGTCTCGCATCTGCTGACGGCAACAGACAATGCCGAGACGAGCCCGCCGGCTCCACCCGAAGGCCTCTATTTTGTCGGTGCGCACTACCCCAAACTCGATGAGGTGACCGATCAATGAAGTTCTTCCTCGACACTGCTGACCTGGCCGAGATCCGCTGGGCCGTCCAAGCCGGTCTCATTGATGGCGTAACGACAAATCCTTCCCTGCTCTCCAAGGACGCCGGCGATCTCGAATGGGGCGATGTTTTGAAGGAGATCTGTTCGCTCGTCGACGGTCCGGTGAGTGCTGAGGTGGTAGCAGTCGACGAAGCCGGCATGTACGACGAGGGTAGGAAGCTGGCGCGGATCGACGACAACATCGTGGTCAAGATCCCGATGCTCGAGGAGGGAATGGTCGCAACACGTCGACTGCGGAGTGAGGGTATCAAAGTCAACGTGACGCTCTGCTTTAGTTCGGTTCAGTGCCTCATCGCTGCAAAGGCCGGTGCAACGTTCGTCTCCCCATTCTTGGGACGCCTCGACGATATCGGTCACGACGGAATGGATGTCATTCGGGAAACCAGACAGATATTCGACAATTACGGAATCGAAACCGAGCTGCTCGCTGCCTCGATCCGACATCCTCGACACGTAGTAGAGGCGGCACTAATCGGTGCAGACATCGCGACCGTACCGACGTCAACTCTGAAGCGGCTTTTGCTCCACCCGCTCACAGACCGTGGCTTGGATCAGTTCTTGAACGACTGGAGCAAGTTGACCGCCCGTACGAAGGCCAACGCTTGAGGCTTACCCGGTACCCGATTTGCTGTCTGGCCATAGTCGGCTGCGTAAGCTCCGACGCACAGACCGCGTCGAATGAATCCGAGTACATCCCGGATGCTCCCGCCGCGACCGCAGCCGAGCCGATCGAGCTGCGCCAGCAGCGAGCGCAAGACCTCACGCAATCCCGCCATTCGGCAATCGTAACGGCAGCCGCGCGCGTGGCACCGGCGGTCGTGACTATCAATGTGGTTAGACGTCAGCGGCGGGCTCAGTTGACCTTCTGGGATCAATTCATGAGGCCGCGCGGTTCCGAGAGGCTCGTTCAGGGACTCGGTTCGGGGTTCATTGCGTCAAGCGACGGTGTTGTGATCACAAACCAACACGTGATTGAAGGCGCAGAGGAAATCGTCGTCACGACGCGAGATGGAACAGACTACGAAGCGACCCTGTTGGGTGAGGACCCGCTGACCGACATCGCCGTACTCGAGATCGCAGGAAACGACCTGCCAACGGTCTCGTTCGGGAGCAGTACTGACCTGATGATCGGCGAGTGGGTCGTCGCGATTGGCAACCCCTATGGTTACCTGCTCGGCAACTCCGAGGCGACCGTCACGGCCGGCGTCGTCAGCGCGGTGGGGCGCGACCTCATTCCGTCAGATGAAGACTCGGGCATCTATGTTGACATGATCCAGACCGACGCCGCCATCAACCCGGGCAACAGCGGTGGTCCCCTGGTGAATGCGTTGGGCGAAGTAGTAGGTGTCAACAGTTCCATTTTCAGCAACAGCGGTGGTTCGGTGGGAATCGGCTTTGCCATCCCGATCGAACGCGCACGCAGAGTTGCTGAGGAACTGCGTCAGTTCGGCACTGTGCGGCGAGCCTGGGTTGGCTTGGATGTGACGGGTACCGACAAGTTGCGCGACTGGAAGCGAACCGGTGGCTTGGAAGTTACCCGCGTTGCCGAGGGTAGTCCGGCCCAACGAGCCGGCATCAGGAGCGGAGACATCATGATCTCAGCCGGTGTCCGGAGCACACGGACGTTTCTCGACTGGGAAGGTGTCAAATTAGACGTCGGGCCCACTGACTCGATCCCGATAGTGTTCCGTCGCGATGGCAACGAACGC
>JAUVRV010000046.1 GCA_030597435.1 Gemmatimonadales bacterium
AAAGCACGGCGTCCCGGTACCCCGGTACCCCGGCTACCCGGTGACGAGGGTGGTGGGATCCGGGACACCGGGACACCGGGACACCGGGATACCGGGAGACAACACCTCCTAGAACGGCTGGCAACTCAAGTCCCGGGCGCCTATGTTCCGGCATTGTACCAAGTTCCCCCAAGCGGCCGGACGCCGCGACCAAGAGCCGGCGCACCCGAGGGTACACCGTTTCCGGTCACGGCACGGACCGTCCCAATGCTGCGCCCGGAAGACTACCCGCGCGAGATGGTGGTGAGCCTCACGGAAATCACCCACGACCGATTGCCCATAGAGGTCATGCGTGGATGCGTTCGCGGCTGTCGGTTTTGCCAGGCCGGATATCTGTATCGCCCCGCGCGCGAGCGCGACATAGACGATACGGTGCAGATTGCAGAGCGGGGGATCAAGCAATCCGGGTGGCAAGAGATCTCACTATTGTCGTTGTCCACAGCCGATTATTCGCGAGCCACAGAACTCGCTGACCGCATGAGTCGAACGATGGTGGACCGGGGCGTGAGCGTAAGTCTGCCCTCGTTGCGCGCTGACGCGTTCAGTGTTGCCCTGGCAGAAGCAGTGAGTCGGGTACGCAAATCCGGTTTCACCTTCGCGCCAGAAGCCGGAAGCCAGCGTTTGCGGGACGTGATCAACAAGGAGATCAGCGAGCAGGACATCCTGTCTGCAATTGACCAGGCAATGGAATCGGGTTGGACCAGCGTGAAGCTCTACTTCATGATTGGCCACCCAACAGAGAACGAAGAGGATTTCGAGGAGCGGGCGCGGCTCATGGACGAGATCCGGGCGATCTTGAGGCGCCACTCTGGGCGTCGCTCGATCACGGCCTCCTTCTCGCCGTTCGTTCCCAAGGCGCATACTTCCTTCCAGTGGGAGCGGCAAGACACGATCGAAGAGACTCGCGACAAGCTCTCTTGGATCAAACGGCGTCTGAAGGGAAGGGGAGTAGACATCCGCCACCATGACAACGGTGAGACGGCAATTGAAGGAATCATCTCGCGGGGTGGCCGGGAAGTCGCGGCCGTGATCGAGGGAGCGTGGTTGCGCGGTGCCCGCTTCGATGGTTGGAGCGAACATTGCTCGCCAGGCTATTGGGAGCAGGCATTGAACGAGAATGGCATGACGCTGCTCGACGCATTCAGGGAGATTGGAGAGGAAGAGGAGTTACCTTGGGAGATAGTGAGCTACGGTATCGATCGCCGCTATTTCGCCAAGGAAAGGCGCCGAGCGTATGAAGCAGGCACCACTGCGGAGTGCAAGAACCAGAGGTGCTCGGCATGCGGTGTGTGTGATTTCCAGGCGTTACACAATATCCTGGCTGCTCCGGCAGTCGATCCTGTACCCGACCCGGTCCGGGGAGTACTACAGGGGGTACCGGGGACCACGGTGAGATTGGGATACACGAAAGGTGAAGCGGTGCGGTTCATCTCGCACTTGGACCTGATGAGAGAGCTACAGCGCACGCTGCGACGTGCGGAGCTACCCGTTCTCTACTCGGAGGGCTTTTCACCACGACCCAAGGTCTCTGCCGGCCCACCGTTGGCGCTTGGCTGGACATCGGACGCAGAGTGGATCGATGTCGAGTTCGCAGGAGATTGGCCTGAAGAGCGTCTGCGGAAGTTGTTGGACGATCTCAATGCGCATGTTGCGGCCGGGATCGCGTTCACTACAGCCGCTGCGATGCCAAAGCAGACTAGCTCATTGGTTACGGGTATCGCGCAGAGCGGCTATGTGGCCCGTTTTCCGAGTCCCCCGTTTGCTACAACCCTGGGGACGCTTACGGAGGCGGCCACGACGTTCATGGCGGCGCCGTCGGCCGTGATAGAGCGGAGGGGCAAGAAACGGAGCCGCAAGGTCGATATCCGACCTTTGGTACAGGAGTTTGCGGTGGTGGCCGAGGACGAAGCGGTCCTGCGGATCACGACTGCGAGTGGGCAGCTCGTCAAGCCCACAGAGGTCTTGCGAGAGGCCTTGGCGCTCGAGGAGCGCCAAGTGCCACTCATCATAATTCACAAGTTCGAGGCTACGCTCGCATCGGGGGATTGTCCCACGGCGGGAGCGCTTGCTCGAGCAGAGGTGCAAAGCTTTGAAGCGCGAAATACTGATTACAGGAGACAGCCAGCGCGAGACGCGTGTGGCTATATTGGAGGACGAACGCCTAGTTGAGTTGCTGGTCGATCGGCCTGAACTGGACAGAACGGTAGGGAATATCTACCTGGGCAAGGTTGAAGCGGTGCTGCCCGGGATGCAGGCGGCGTTTGTAGACATCGGTACCGAGAAAAGCGCGTTCCTACACGCGTCCGACCTCGTCGAACCCGAGGAAGACGAGGACAACGGCAATGGCGACGAGCCAAAGCAACGTGGGCGCCACCAGCGCAACTCGCGTCGCATTCCCAACATCCAAGATCAACTCGAGCGGGGCCAGAACCTGCTGGTTCAGGTTACCAAGGAACCGATCGGAACGAAGGGTCCCAGGGTTACGGCCCAGGTAAGTCTTGCGGGACGGTTCCTGGTGTACATGCCACTGGCGTCGAAAGTGGGCGTGAGTCGCAAGATCGAGGCACGGGACGAGCGGTACCGGTTGCGTCAGATGGTCCGCAAGTTCCTGCCGAAGAACTCGGGCGGCGTGATCATTCGCACCGTTGCTGAAGAACTCACCGAGGATCACCTGAAGCGGGAACTCAAATCACTACTGGGGCTGTGGAAGAAGATCCAACGCAAGGCGCATTTCGTTCGCCTCAAGGCACCCCATCTGGTACAACGGGAAGCTTCTCTCACCAGCGGAATTATCCGCGATCTCTTTAGCGACAAAGTGGACCGGCTCCTCGTTGACTCCAAAGACATCCATCGCGAGATCAACAGGTACCTGTCGCAGGTTCACCCCGAACTGAAGAAACGGGTGAAGCTGCACAAGAGTTCGACTCCTTTATTCGACGAGTTCGACATTGAGGAGGAGATCAGGGTTCTGTTCGACCGTCGAGTGAACATGCCGTCCGGTGGATACATCATCATCGAACCAACCGAGGCGTTGGTGTCGATCGATGTGAACACCGGAAGCTACACCGGCAAGAAGGACCACGAGAAAACCATTCTGCGTACCAATTTGGACGCCGTACGCGAGATCGCACGGCACCTACGTCTGCGCGACGTCGGAGGGATCATCGTCATTGACTTCATAGACATGGAGAGCCAGGCTAATCGCGACCGTGTGTTGCATGAACTGCGTACTCACTTGGGTCGCGACAGAGCGCGTACCCGTGCGTTCCAAGTCTCGGAACTCGGACTGATTGAGATGACCCGCCAGAGGGTGCGCCCAGCCCTATGGGACTCGATGACCATCCCATGTCCCGATTGCGGTGGCTTCGGGATGGTGTTCAGGCCCGAGGTCGTTGCCAGGCGGCTCGAGCGTTCGCTGAGACGGGCCGCACACGGGGAGAAGGAAACGAAGATGACGGTACAACTCCATCCGGAAGTGGCGCTCTACCTCCTGGAACAGGAGCCGGACTTCCTGGATGAAGTGCGTCGTGCTACCGGACT
This sequence comes from Gemmatimonadales bacterium, assembly GCA_030597435.1. Taxonomy (GTDB): domain Bacteria; phylum Gemmatimonadota; class Gemmatimonadetes; order Gemmatimonadales; family GWC2-71-9. The sequence goes on from JAUVRV010000046.1 coordinate 3,580, forward strand.
GGACCTGGAAATCAGGGACAATCCCACGAACCAAATGGACCAGTTCAAGCTCGTGGCCCAGCCGGCCGGCAGGGATGTGACGGGGGAGTACAAGGTGTCGTAGGAGGTAGGGGAAAGGGGAAAGGGAGTCAACAATGCTGGTGCCCCCATTTTCGACGCCTGGCGGATACTCAGGGGCTGACTCGTGCCCATGTCAGCTCTACCTTGACCCACGAACGGGCCCTAAGTAAGCTTACAGGCTATGAGTTATGCGATTTTTAAAGCCGTGGGGCAGCAGTTCAAGGCCTCCGAAGGCGACACGATTCAGGTCCCCAAAATGGAGGGGGAGCCGGGAACAAAGGTCACCTTTGACGAGGTGCTGTTGTCCAGTGATGGCAAGAAGATAAACACCGGACAACCCACGGTGAGTGGCGCCAAGGTCACAGGAGAGATCGTGCGTCACGGCAAAGGTCAGAAGATTGTTATCTTCAAGTTCAAACGACGCAAGAACTACCGGCGGAAGACCGGGCATCGGCAGCAGTTCACAGAGATAAAGATCACCGGCCTCAAGCTGAGTTAACGATATGGCACACAAGAAGGGTGTAGGCTCGAGCCGTAACGGCCGCGATTCAAAGCCAAAATTCCTCGGGGTCAAGCGCTTCGGTGGCGAGGCTGTCAGGGCTGGGAATATCCTGGTCAGGCAGCGCGGCACCAAGTTCCATCCCGGTAACAACGTGCAGCGAGCCAAGGACGACTCCCTGCTCGCTCTGATCGACGGAATCGTGAAGTTCGAGCACAAGACGAAGAAGCGGATGAAGGTGAGTGTCTATCCCGTGGAGGCCGTCGCGTAGCGCCCTGAGATCCGGACTTCGAGAGCGGCAAAAATTGCCGTTACTACCCCCTCTGCCCGCTGCCCCCCTCAATCTACCCCCCAGGTATCTGCCGCTTCATTCGTACCGCCTTCATCTCCTTTAGCTGCTTGCGCGCGGTGCGTGCCTTGCCGCCGAAGAACCCGAACGGAACAAATGTGACTGCGCCGAGCGATGCCGCGAGAATTCCGGCCGCGACATTGACCGACTCGGCCCCGAAGAAGAGCCATATGGCTGCTATCTCGGATGCCACGATGACTCCGCCGAAGCTGTCCCGCAGATACGCCATGTCCCTGCGGTAAAGGTCGAGCCGGACCTCTTCCTCGGTCTGTACTGCACCGGCTGCCAGGAGTTCACCCTCTCCGGAATACATGGCTCCGCAGTTGGGACACACTCTCAAGGGGCGGCCGAAGAAGCTTGCGAACCCCTTGAACCAATAGCGACTCCAGCGCAGTCGCCGTAGAGGTCTTCGCAGTATCTCGAGTTCGGTGGCGCACGATTGGCAGTTGCGGCGTTCCATATCGGTCTTCTCGGACTACGCAGAGTGAGCGTTTGTGGTTGCAGCCTCGGCCTGCATCCGATATAGCTCCGCTAGTCGCCGTACGAATGGGCCAGGTTGTCCGCTGCCCACAGGCTTGCCATCGATCTGGATGATTGGCGCGATCTCCCTGGTTGTGCCCGTGATGAACATCTCCTCGGCATTGGCCAGATCAGTCATGTATATCGGTTCCTCGCTGCAGGGGATCCCCTCACGCTGACAGATGTCGAGGGCCGCCTGACGAGTCACGCCCGCCAAGATGTAGTTGCTCTTGGGCGCCGTGCGGGCTACGCCGTTGAACACGGCAAAGAACGACGACAACGTCCCTTCTAGTACAACACCATCTCTCACAAAGATCGCCTCGATGCAGCCGGCCTCTCGAGCGAGTTGGTTGGCGAGACAATTCGGCAGCAGGTTGATCGACTTGATGTCGCACCGGCTCCACCTCGTGTCCGGCACAGTTATTACCGACACACCTGTCTTGAATGATGGATCCCGTACCACCGGCATCAGTCGAACAAACACGGTCGGTGCCACATCGCTCGACGGGAAAGCATGCTTGCGCTCTGTCACCCCCCGTGTGATCTGGATATATGCGGTTACGTCGGCCGAACCTACCATGTTCTTGACCATGAGGTCGTCCAGTATCGGCTCCAAGGAGAACGCGTCGATGCCGGTAATGCGCAGACCACGTAGGCTGTGGTTGAGCCGTTCGAGGTGCTCACGCTTGCGGAAATACCGACCCTTGTAAGCGACAACCACCTCGTATGCGCCGTCTCCGAATAGGAATCCTCTGTCGTCCGGAGATATGTTCACCTCAGACTTGGACTTGTACGCACCGTCGAAGTAAACCGTATCGAACATTGATCTCACATCCAGTTTGGTTTGCCGCGTTTGAATGGTGTCTCGTGCGGGCTATGGTTTCTGAGAAACGCGCGGTACCGCTCTCGTAGACGAATATAACGTTTGTCGTCCGTCGGCAGCGGGGCGTGCGGATACTCGATGAGGAAACGTTCGACCTGCCACACGTTGTGTCTGGCAAGGCTCCAATCGTATGGGTCGAGTTCACGCAGATCCGCCAGCCCAAAGGCCAATATGCGCGCGTTCAGGTCTATGTAAGGTTCGTAGTAGCTCATGGCCAGGGCCCGCACCGAGCGATATACCGGCTTGCGGCCCCAGAGCCCCACGTCCCGCGATCCACCAACGGCACCCCAGCGACCATTGGTCTTGAACGCGAACACCACGTGATCCAACCGGTCTTGGGACTCCATGTCGAGTAGCAATGGGGGCAGGCCGTGCTGCTCCATGATCGCCGCAGCAGCCACAGCCGCTGCCAGACAACGGGCGGTTCCATAACGAACGACGCCCCGGAATGACCGGAGCGTCGGGCCGTTGCTCTCCCAGTTATACGGTAGTGACCGGATCCAACGCTGAACCGCTCGAGGGGTGCGATGAGCGGCGACCACGGTGCGCTCAGCTGGTTCCAGACAAAGCGTGCGCGCCGGAAGCGAGCGCAAACCTCAGTGATTATCCGACAACGACAGAGGCATCACGTTGTGTCTATCTGCACCACCGTCTTCTCCCAGGGGTTCGGCGTGGGCGAACCCAGACCGTCCGAGACGGTGGCAACCAGATTGTTATCTGCATTGGTTTGTAGGGGTATGGTAACGTCGAAGATCCCCAGCTGAGTCGCCGTGTCAGCTACCGTGATCACGCCGCCAGTGACGGTCACAACCAAGAACACATCCACTCTTGGCGGTGTACGCACCGCCTGCCCGCTGAGTCGCACTACGGTCTCGTGAGTGGTGTCGGGGGGAATGGTCGAGAAGTTTCCGAGATACAGCAGTCCCTCGGATTCCTCGAGACATGCGGTGCCTAAGAACGTCGCCGCAGCCAGACTGAGTGCCCAATATCGCTTCATTCACTACTCCAGATTACGGTAATCAACCTTGTTACATTGGCCAGGGGCGGCTCTCTAGTCAACGCTGCGCCACAATGACCCAGGCTAGACTGAACCAGCCCGCCAGGAGGCAGATGCCACCCACCGGGGTTACTGCACCCAACCAGCGAGTTCCTGATGTTGCCAGGACGTAGAGACTGCCCGAAAAAACCACGGTGCCAACAATGAACAGCCATCCAGCCCAGGTCGCTTGCGGGCTGGGCCAACGGCTCGCCGCCCATGCCACCGCGAAAAGGGCCAATGCATGATACACCTGATACCGTACTCCTGTTTCAAATACTGCGAGCATCTCCGGACTCAATCGCTGGCGCAATCCGTGCGCGCCAAAGGCGCCCAGTGCAACGGCCAGGAAACCGGAGACAGCGCCGGCAGCGGCAAATAGTCTGTCAGGACTCATGATCGTTCCCCGATTGAGCGTACTCGGATCCCAATCTAGCTAGATCCACAGCCAAACGACGACAGTGATGACGGTGATGGCGATGAGGTTGAGGCCTATTCCCGCCATTGCCATGTCGCGGGAACGGATCGCGCCTGAGCCGAACACGATCGCGTTGGGTGGTGTTGCCACCGGCAGCATGAAGGCCATTGAAGCCGCGAGTGCGGCCGCAACCACGAGGGGTAGGGCGGCGACACCCAAGCCCTGAGCTACACCTGCCATGAGCGGCATACCGAGAGCGGCCGTTGCGGTGTTGCTAGTGAGTTCGGTCAAAAACACAAAAATACCCGCCGTTGCCAAGACAATGAGAGGCATCGGCACTCCGCGCAGTCCCGCCAGCTGTCCTCCCAACCAATCGCTGAGCCCGCTTACCTCGAACGCACCAGCGAGTGCAATGCCGCCGCCAAACAGCAAGAGAATACCCCAGGGTACCTTGCGGGCCGATTCCCAGTCGAGCGCTGTCGGGAAACGTGATTTGGGCAGCGGGACTACGAAGAATATCAACGCCGCTGCGATCGCTATGATCGGATCGGACAGGCCCGGCAAGATATCGGTGAGCCCAGGGATGCGAAGGCTACCTATCTCCTTGGGAGCGCGCAGTACCCAAGCGAGTGCCGTGAGAACGAAAACGGACAGGACAAAAACCTCGCCGCCGGTGAAACGGCCGAACGAGCCTTCTTGCTTGCTGAGCACCGTGTCCAATCCAGGTACTTCGCCCTTCACCTTGAAGAACCTCACCAGCCAGAACCAACAGATCACGAGCATTGGAACCGATGCTGACAATCCAACCGGCAGCCAGCCCGCAAACGTGATCTCTGCGCCGATCAACTCTTGTGCTGCTCCCGCCAGGATGGCGTTTGGGGGCGTCCCAATGAGCGTCGCCACGCCACCGATCGAACACGCGTAGGCGATGCCGAGCATGAGTGCTGTGGGGAAGCCTCGACCCGACGGGCTCGGCGGCTCGGCGGTCGCGGCGGCCATATCAGCGACCGCGCCACCCTGCTCCCCGCTCCCCGTTCCTGCAATTAGGGCCAAGGCTATGGGCAGCATCATCACGGCCGTTGCCGTATTCGAGATCCACATGCTCGCCACCGCCGAAACGATCATGAAGGCGAGCAGAACTCTGGGCGCCGAGGTCCCCACGCGGCGTACAGGGGATATGGCGAAACGGTGGTGCAGGTTCCACCGCTCGAGGGTAGCCGCAAGCAGGAAACCGCCTAGGAACAGAAAGATGATTGGATCGGCGTATGATGATGTCACTTCCCGCAGGGGACGAGTGCCGATCAGGGGCAGTATGACGAGTGGCAACAGTGCGGTTGCTTCGAGGGGGACCACCGCACTGAGCCACCAAACGGCCATCCAACTCGCCAGCCCAGCTACACGCCAGGCTGGCTCGGTCATGCCGAAAAGCGGTCCCGTCGCTAGCGTTATAGTGAAGAGGATGGGACCGATAGCAAGTGGTATGGGGCGCATTGTCAGTTGGGAATCACCGCAAGCGGTGTATCTCTGGTGATTCTCTGTTTGAGTTCTTCTGATAGGGGTAGCTCGAGGAACTGCTCCAGGTTTTCGCGTAGATCTCTCACTCCGGGGCTGGGCCAGTCGGTCCCCCAGACCACACGATCACCGATCTCAGCGAGCCGTGGGAAATAGGCGAGCAGCTTCTTGGGTGGGATGCCGGACAGCTCTAGATACACGTTCTTGTGGCGCCGTAGAATGAAGAATGCCTCGTCCATCCACAGTGGTCTCCCCCCGTGCGCCATGATAATTGTCAGATCAGGGAAATCGAGCGCCACGTCGTCCAGCTCCATAGGTCTGCCGTACTTGCATCTCGCACCAGGGAATATAGAGGTCCCTGTGTGGATCATCACCGGCAATCCCCGCTCTTCAGCCCGGGCGTAGATTCGTCCCAACGACTCCAGTCCCACGGTGTACGCGTTCGCAGGAAAGAGTTGGTGTGGCGGATGGATCTTGAGACATCTGATCCCCAGCTGTAGCAGTTCTTCCACCTGTCCCTCAGGGTCTTCCGTGAATCGCGGGTGAACGCCACCGAACGGAAGCAGCCGATCCGGGTCAGTGGAGGCATACTCTGCGGCGAACCGGTTGGTCTCGTCAGTGAAACCCATGAGATCGGGACTTGGATAGTTGATCAAACCAACCCGCCAGATGCCGGCGTCGTCTAACTGCTGCAGCAGGAGCTTGGGGTCGTCCATCAGCGCGATCAGTCGGTCCCAGTGATCTTCCTTGCCTTGCCGCATCACGTCTGCCACGGCCGGCTTGAGTTGACGCCATGGCTGGATATGTACGTGTAGGTCGGTAATACCGGGTGGGGCTTTGGTCATCGGCCCTTGAAATCGGGTTTGCGCTTCTCCGTGAAGGCCGTCATGCCTTCCCTCTTGTCGTCCGACGAGAACGCCAGTCCGAACAGTGAAGTCTCGAGCCTGAGTCCCTCATCCAGTGGCATGCGAGCACTAGCACGCGCGGCCTCCTTGATGAGACGCAACGCGACGGGGCTCTTCTCGGCAATCGTTGCAGCAAGCTCGGAAACGCGCTGTCTCAGTTCACCCGCTGGGACGACCTCGTCAGCTAAACCGATCTCGAGCGCGCGCTCCGCAGATATTATCTCACCGGTGTACAGCATCTTCAGTGCCTGACCCAGTCCCACCAGGCGTGGCAGTCTTTGTGTCCCGCCCCCGCCGGGCATGATGCCGAGGTTGACTTCGGGCTGACCGAACTTGGCGTTGTCAGATGCGATGCGAATGTCACATGCCATCGCCAACTCGCAGCCGGTGCCCAAACAGTATCCGTTGATTGCGGCAATAACCGGCTTGGGAAACTGGTCGACCGCTTCGTATACTGTGCGCCGTCTCATTACTGCGAACTGATCCATGGGCGATCGGTCGGCGAACTCGGTAATATCGGCTCCTGCCACGAACGCCGTTTCACCGGCACCAGTGACCACGACCACACGAACCTCATCGTTTGTCTCCAACTGACCCATAGCCTCGATGAACTGCGCGCGGGTTGCGGCATTCAGTGCGTTACGCTTGTCCGGTCGATTGATGGTCAAGGTAGCTACACGGCTCTCTATGTCAGCGAGTACGTTGAGGTTTTGTGTCATACTTGGGCTCCGCTCATACCACTCCGAACCACAGCTCTTCGCTCCCTTTTCCCTTTCCCCTTTCTCCTTTTCCCCGACCCCTCACTCCCAGTCATAGAACCCCTTGCCACTCTTCTTCCCCAGCTCTCCCGCCTGCACCATCCTGCGCAGAATCTCCGGCGGCTCATAATGTGGCTGCTTCATCTGGGAATGCAACGATTCGGCGATGGCGAGCCTGATATCCAGGCCCACGATGTCGGTCACTTTGAGTGGCCCCATGGAGTGTCCGTATCCCAGTTCCATGGCCTTGTCGATGTCCTCGGCCGAGGCTACACCCTGTTCAACCATGCGCATCGCCTCGAGTCCGAGCGCGATCCCGAGCCGTGTGGAGGCGAACCCTGGTGCATCGTGCACCCGAATCGGTTGCTTCCCCATTGCCAGGGCGAGTTTGGTGGCACGGTTCGCGATCGCGTCGTCCGTCCCATCGTGAACGACGATCTCCACCAGCTTCATGATGTGCACCGGGTTGAAGAAATGCATGCCCAGTACCCGCTCCGGATGCTCTGCGGCCGAGGCGATCTCCGCTATCGAGATGGACGAAGTGTTGGTTGCCAACACAGCGTCTGATCCAACCACTTTCTCCAGA
>JAUVRV010000091.1 GCA_030597435.1 Gemmatimonadales bacterium
GGAAGGTGTACGTGTTGGGTGAGTACGTAGGGCTTACCGGCGCGGAGGCCGAGGTGGGTGATCCGTTCGGCGCAGGCTTGGAAGTCTATCGCGAGACCTTCGATCAGCTGGAGGGCTTAGCCGCGGTCGCTGCGGAACGTTTTTGTGAGGGAACGAAGTGAACCGCATTCGAGGCAGTAGCCGTCCATTCGCAGTAATCGGTGATCCCATAGCGCATTCGCTGTCACCGGCGATGTACAACGCCGCATTTGCAGCACTTGGGCTCGATGCCGTATACGTCGCGATTCGGACCGATACGTCCGCTTTGCCGCACACGTTGCGAGCGTTCGAGGCGGTGGGTATCGCGGGCAACGTTACGATCCCGCACAAAGTGGCGGTTGCCAAACTCCTGATTCGTGTTACGCCGTTGGCCAAGGAGTTGGAGGCGGTCAACACGTTCTGGCCCGACGGCGGCCGCCTAGTGGGTGACACCACCGATGTGCAGGGCATTATCGATGCGCTGGAGCCGCTCGAGTCGGAAGGCCCCTGGGTAGTGAGTGGCACGGGTGGAGCAGCGCGGGCCGTTGCTGCCGCCGCACGGGAGCTGGACATCTCGCTCTTGGTCCGCTCGCGCAGTCGGGACCGGGAAGTGGACTTCGTGTCGTGGGCTCAGCAGCTCGGCGTGGACTGCAGGCCGGATGACGGATCTCCCGTTGCCACTGCCGTCAACGCCACGCCACTGGGTCTCAAGCAGTCCGATGAGCGGCCTTTTTCCCATCGGCGTTTGGCTGGGTGTCACACGGCGCTGGACCTCGTGTCTTCCAAGGGTGGGACTGATTGGATCAGGGCCTGCAGCAAGCGCGGGATGCAGGTTGCCGATGGTAGATCCACGCTTGTGGCGCAGGGCGTCCATGCATTCAGGCGGTTCTTTCCGGAGGTCAATCCTCCCAAAGAAGTCATGGCAGCTGCGGTCGAGCGGGAGCTGAGCCGGTGATTGGTGCGGCGCTGTTGGCGCTGGAGCGATTGCTACTACCCAACTCCTGCGTGTCATGCGGCAGAGTCGTGGTACCCACGGAACCGGACGCGCTGGTTTGTGCTCAGTGTTATGCCAGGCTGCGCGCTGTTCCGGCCGGGTGCGCTAGATGCTGGCAGCCGCTGCCACCGGTAGGTCCCTGTCGGTTCTGTGCTGATTGGCCGGAAGCGTTCGAGTGGGTCAGGAGTGCTGTCTGGTTGGGTGATGAGGCGCGAGACATCGTTCACCACTTGAAGTACCAGGCGTACACGCTGCTGGCCGACGTGATAGCCGACAAGATGCAGCGGCTTGCCAAGCCAGCTGGACGACTGATACTGGTTCCCGTTCCGCTGAGCCAGAAGCGGCTGCGAACGCGTGGCTACAACCAGGCCGAGGCGATAGCGCGCGCACTTGCCGCACGCTGGAAATGCGACGTCGACTCAGACCTGTTGGTCAGGATACGGAATACCAAGTCCCAAACGAAACTGACTCCGGATGAGCGGGGTGCGAATGTGGGGGGAGCGTTCTGCGCCGCCCCGCCACACACCTCCCCGAGATTAGCAGGGGAAGCGGGGGAAGAAGGGGAAGAAAATCTGGATCAGGAGATATCTCCTTCCCCTACTTCCCCTACTTCCCCTACTCAATCCGTGACTGAGCCGCCCAAGCCTACAAGTATTATCTTAGTCGACGATGTGCTCACCACCGGCGCCACGTTGGTTGCGGCGGCCTCGGCTTTGCAGGACGCTGGTTGGAGCAGCGTGGGGGCGGTGACCTTCGCTCGGGCCTTGCCATTCGTTGTGCGGGTGGAGACGACGTAGGGCCAAGTTTCAGACACGTTCACGATGTTACCGATGTACGCTTCGAATATGAGGATCTCATGACGACCAAGATCGGCATTAATGGGTTTGGTCGTATCGGACGTCTCGTTGTGCGGGCAATGGCACAAACCGACTCCGATCTCGACCTGATGGCGGTAAACGATCTCACGGATGCGGCGAGTTTGGCGCATCTATTCAAGTACGATTCGGTCCACGGTGGTTTCAATGAGCCTGTGGAGGTGGACGGTGACGGGTTGGTGATTGCCGGGAAGAGGATCTCTGTCCTCTCGGAGTCAGACCCGGCCAAACTGCCGTGGAAGGAGATGGGTGTGGACATTGTGCTGGAAGCGACCGGCAGATTCCGCACGGGGGAAACGGCCGGAGCGCATATCCAAGCCGGCGCAAAGAAGGTCGTGATCAGTGCACCGGGCAAGAAAGTCGATGCTACTATCGTACTAGGAGTCAACGGCGACGACTACGATCCGGCGAAACACAATGTCATCTCCAACGCTTCATGCACCACGAACTGTCTAGCCCCTGTGGTGAAGGTTCTCAACGACACGTTTGGATTTGTGCATGGATTCATGACAACTGTGCACAGTTACACCAACGACCAACGCCTTCTGGATTTCCCGCACAAGGATCTGCGCCGGGCACGCGCTGCTGCTCAGAACATCATCCCGACTACCACAGGCGCTGCTAAAGCCACGGCACTGGTGATTCCAGAGGTAGAGGGCAAGATCGACGGAATGGCGCTACGGGTACCTACTCCGAACGTATCGCTCGTTGATCTCACGTGCGTGGTCAACAAGAAGACCAGCATAGAAGAGGTAAACACCGCTTTTCACAAGGCGGCGCAGGGGTCGCTCAAGGGCATCTTGGCGGTGAGTGACGAACCTCTCGTCTCCAGTGACTACATCGGGAACATGTATTCCAGCATCCTGGATGCGTTGAGCACCAACGTCATCGACAGCAATCTGGTCCATGTTTCCTCCTGGTACGACAACGAGATGGGATACTCGGCACGGTGCGTGGACATGATGGAGATCATGGCGAGGTCGTTGAGTTGAAACGCACACTCGAGTCACTGGAGTCCCAGCCGCTCGAAGGTGAACGGGCCCTGGTTCGGGTTGATTTCAATGTTCCGATCAAGGACGGCAAGGTCACGAATGCCAAGCGCATTGTCGGTGCCCTGCCCACCATCGAGTGGCTGCGGCAAAAGGGATGTCGGGTGGTCCTCATGTCACACCTGGGTCGTCCCAAGGGAAAGCGGGTAGCCGAATTCTCACTCGAGCAGGTAATCGGCGAACTCGAACGACAGTTGGGAATCCCGGTGCAGTTCATTGCGGATCCTCTGGCGGCCGAGGCCGAGAGCTTGACACGCAAGATGAAGCGCGGCGAGGTCGCGTTGCTCGAGAACACGCGATTCTACGCCGGCGAGTCCCAGAACGAGCCGGAGCTGGCAAAGGGTTTTGCCAAATTGGGCGATTTCTACGTCAACGACGCGTTCGGGTCGGCACATCGCGCACACGCGTCAACGGAGGCAGTTGCACACCTCCTGCAGCCGGCTGTCGCGGGTTTCCTCATGGAGCGGGAACTGCAATACCTGCAATCGACGCTGGCCGAGCCGGAGCGTCCCTTCGTGGCAATCTTGGGGGGCGCAAAGATCTCAGGGAAGATCGATGCGATCGAAGCACTGCTGCCCAAGGTGGACGAGATCCTCATCGGTGGAGCCATGGCGTGCACGTTCTTCCTGGCCATGGGGTTCGAAGTTGGAACATCATTGGTGGAGCGGGAGAAGGTCGACCTGGCCAGCCGAGTGTTGGACGCGGGCGGTGACAAGATAATCCTACCGGTCGGTGCCATAGTCGCACAGACCCTCGATTCCGATGCCGAGCTGCGGAGTGTTGCGCGTGATTCAATTCCGGCCGGCTGGGCCATGTACGACATCGATCAGGACAGCAGGGAGGACTTCATTCGCCGGATTCGGCGGGCGAAGACCGTGGTTTGGAACGGCCCCATGGGTGTGTTCGAGACACCTCCGTTTGATGCCGGAACCGTAGCGGTGGCGCGGGGTCTAGCGGCAGCAACGGGCGACGGCGCCACGACGATCGTGGGCGGCGGAGACTCGGCCGCCGCAGTGGCGGCAGCCGGCCTCGAATCGAAGATGAGCCACGTTTCGACTGGCGGAGGAGCTGCTCTCGAACTCTTGGAGGGCAAGGCACTACCCGGAGTGGAGGCGCTGGACGAGTCATGAAGCAGCTCATTTTTGCGGCCAACTGGAAGCTGCACTTGGGTCCCGATGGGGCTCGGCAGTTCCTGGAGGCCTTCTCGCAGCACTACGATTCTGTGGCCGATCGTGAGGTCTGGTTCTTCCCGGCGGCGGTTTCGCTCAGGACGGTGGCGCAGAGCATTCAGGGGCACGACTACATGAAGGCCGGAGCACAGAACGTGTTCGGGGAGCCTAAGGGAGCGTTCACCGGAGAACTCAGTGTGCCGATGGCGCAGGAAGCCGGTGCACAGGCCGCACTGGTTGGTCACTCTGAGCGGCGCCATGTTTTTGGGGAGACCGATGCGGAGACGGGCAAGAAGGTGAGGGCTGTGCTCGAGGGTGGGCTGGTTCCGCTGCTATGCGTCGGTGAGAAGCTAGAGGAGCGAGAGGCGGGAGGAACGCTGGCAGTCGTGCAACGCCAGTTGGGTGTTCTCGACGGCCTGTCGGTGACTGATTTGGGGCAGATAGTGGTCGCCTACGAGCCCGTCTGGGCGATAGGTACGGGAAAGACAGCCACGCCGTCTGACGCCGCCGAGGTCCACGCGGCAATTCGCAAGTGGTTCGTGGACAAGGGAGTTGCGGCCGACGAGGTCAGCATTCTCTATGGCGGCAGCGTGAAGCCGACCAACGTCGCTTCGCTCGTCTCCGAACCAGACGTTGACGGTGTGCTGGTAGGTGGCGCGTCGCTCGATCCCGAGATGTGGGCAACGATCGCAAGTGTCGATATTGATTGACTTAGGCACAAGCCGTTAGGTATCTTGCCGCGCTAGCTAACAGGAATACAGATGTTCACGTTTCTCGTAGTTCTGCTGATTCTGGATGCCCTCATTCTGATTGGAGTGGTTTTGCTCCAGTCGGGGAAGGGTGGTGGATTGGCTGCCTTGGGTGGGGGGGCGTCGACCGATTCGTTCTTCGGTGGGCGTCAGGCTGCGACTGTGCTAACCAAGATGTCTTGGTGGTGCGGTGGGATTTTTCTCGGTCTCTGTCTGATCATGTCGGGTCTGAGTACGCGTGGTAGTGCACCCCGCTCAGTGCTACAAGACGAGTTGGGTCCGCCGACACCGGTTGCCCCGGCTGTGCCGCTGCCGCTCGACATCGGACCGAGTGGGGATCAGACACCACCCGACACCTCTGGACAATAAGGGAGCGGACCGGACCAGGTGATAGGATCCGGCAGCAAAGCCTACGTTCTGCTTGAAGACGGCGCATGGTTCTCAGGGACCGCGCGCCGCTCTTTTTTGGAGACACCGGGTGAAGTGGTGTTCACCACCAATCTGACGGGATACCAGGAGGTGTTCACCGATCCGTCCTATGTCGGACAAATAGTGGTGATGACCGCCCCGATGATTGGCAACTACGGCATCAACGAGGAAGATCTCGAATCGGAGAAGCCGCAGGTTCGCGGTGTCATCGTTCGGGAATTGTCGCGCACGCATTCTAGCTGGCGGGCCACGGGTTCACTCGAGCAGTGGCTGTCAGACCGTCAGATCCCCATAGTCGAGGGAGTGGATACCCGCCGCCTGACGCGCCATATCAGGTCGGTCGGCGCGATGCGGGGGATCGTGGCAAGGGGAGATGCACCGAGCGAGGATGTGCAGGCTCGACTCGAGGCGAGTCCGTCCATGGAGGGCCTAGATTTGGCCTCCCAGGCTACCTGCCCGGCTGAACACTCCGTGGGGAATCCCGCAGCCAAATACCACGTCGTCGCGCTCGACTTCGGAATGAAGGCCAACATACTGCGGATGCTCACTGCGCTGGATTGCAGGGTGACAGTCGTTCCAGCCTCGACCGGAACCGATCGAATTCGGGCGCTGGATCCCGACGGCCTGTTCCTTTCCAACGGCCCGGGCGACCCCGCGGCAGTCGATTATGCGATTCCGGTCATCAAGGAGTTGGTGGAGTCTTCGGTCTCGACTTTCGGCATCTGTCTCGGTCACCAATTGCTGGCGCTGGCCCTTGGAGCGGAGACCGTCAAGCTGCCGTACGGGCATCGCGGAGGCAATCACCCTGTGCGAGATTTGGCCACGGGACAGGTTTTGATAACGAGCCAAAATCATGGATTTGCAGTCAGGGGAACGAGTAACGTGGTGCCAGGTGCCAAACAACTTGAGGTTACACACCGTAACCTCAATGATGACACGGTGGAAGGTGTGAGGCACAAGGACCTCCCCGCGTTCGGTGTCCAGTACCATCCGGAGGCCTCTCCGGGGCCTCACGATGCTAGGAACCACTTCCGCGAATTCGTCCAAACCCTTGACAGACAACAGGTAACGGGATATTAATGGCATCCCGGCCGCTCTCTTTATAGGCGGTCCGGTTTCCCCAATCCCAAGCATACTGAGAGGGGATTCATGACCAAGGCGGATCTCGTCGAACGAGTCACTGCCTCCATCGCTCGCACGGCCGGTCCAATGATATCGAAGAAGGACTGTGCTCGGGTCGTCGACGCGTTTTTAGACGCGGTGAAGGAGGTACTCTCCGAGCAGAACAACATTGAGATCCGCGGCTTTGGCACATTTAAGATCAGGCGTCGCAAGACCAGGATGGCGCGTAATCCGAGGACCGGTGATCCGGTCGAGGTTGCTGCCCGTCCAGTGCCGGTCTTCAAGCCGTCCAAGGAGTTGAGAGCCAAAGTCGCTGAGAAGGAAGCTGAAAGAGAAGCGGTAGTGAGTCCGACAACGTATCCTGAACCCACGACCTGAGGGTCGGGCAACGACCTGACGGTTGGGGTACAGTACGAAGTGGGGCGGTTGCTCTATCTAGAGCAACCGCCCCGCGTTCGTGTCACTTGCAGGTCGTTGTATCAGTGTCGGTTACGGAATTGCTTCCAGAGTCTTGTGTGTTTGCTCTCAACCGACACTTCCACTCCGTCGATGAACACACGCTCAACCTGAGTCAGGATCTGTAGCGGGGCTCCGTCGGTAACGATCAAGTCGGCTCTCTTGCCTGCCTCGATGCTGCCCATCTGATCTCCTAGACCCAGAATCTCAGCCGTGTTCAGCGTAACCGCACGCAGGGCCTCTTCTTGCGGCAATCCGAAAGCCACAGATTTGGCTGCGTGGTACGGGAGGTTTCTCACATTCGCCACGTCGTTGGTGCCAAAAGCGACCTTCACTCCGGCAGCGTGGAGAATCCCGGCGTTGCGCCAACCCGCAGAAACCGGATCATCCCGATCCATGGTCGGAGTCAATGCTGAGCCGACAATCACGGGGATGTGGCGAGCGGCGAGTTCCTCCGCCACTCTGAATGCTTGGTCTCCGCCCACTACCACTGCTTTCACGTCGGGGTACTTGTCCAGGAACAGAAAAAGGGTCTCGATATCCCGTTGTCTTCTGGCGGCGAAGAACACCGGCATCTCTCCAGTTACGGCTGGAACCATGGCCTGGAGTAGCAGTTCGTCTTGATCGGTCACGTTCGCCTCGAAGGGGGCGGTAGGATCACGATACGAGGTGGGGCTCTGCGCATACTCGATTGACCGGTCGAACAGAACCATGAGTTGCTCCAACCGGTCACCCTTGAGTTCGGGCTCATCCCAGGCCCTGCCTGAGGGTGCTGGGAAATTGACCATGAGTGCTGCACGGTCAGCAACGTTCATCCGCTCCTGCGTGTCGCCGGATAGGTGTATGACCGACCCGACATTCGGGATCACGGAGCTGCCGCTCATGCTGACCAGGGCGGCAGTGATGCCGTTGGCACGGGCCACGGGTATGGTCTCGCTGTGGGGGTGGACACTCGCGAGGGCCCTGATCTGAGGGTTGTAGCGGCCCACCTCGCGGTTGTCCTGGGCGGAGGCGACCGAGCCAATCTCGTTCATTCCCAACTGCGTCAATGGATCGATCATTCCGGGGTACAGGTGCTTCCCGGACAGGTCCACCACGTCGGCTCCAGCAGGAATCGAGACCTGCTGGGTGGGGCCCACGGCCGAGATCCGACCGTCTGCGATTATGACAGTTCCATTGGTGATTTCGCCGCCCGACACGGTGTGAACAGTGGCGCCGGTCAGCGCCGTCACCGCTTGTTGCAGCAGGCCGCCGCCGCTCCCGCCGGCGAGACCATCCCACCAGACGAGACCGCTCGCGGTCTGGTCGGCAGGAGATACGTCAGGCACTAGCCGGATTTGTGGCAATTTCTTGAATGCCTCCAGCCGGGTCTCTTCCTCACGCTGCAGGTCGTAGTAGACTATGCCGTCGACGATGGTTTTTTCTACCCGCGTATACGAATTGAAGGGATCACCGGACAACAGCACGATGTCGGCGTGCTTGCCAACTTCGAGAGTGCCCACCTTGTCGTCTATCATCATCTGCCGCGCGGGATTGATCGTGAGCATGCGGAGGGCGTTCTCTTTGGACACGCCGCCGTACTTCCCTACCTTGTTGAACTCGTCCACCATAAACGCTTGCAGCCACGGTATGTCCGCGTTGATGCTGGTCAACACGCCGTGTTCTTCCATGATGGCCGCGTTGTAGGGAATTGCGTCATAGGCCTCGAGTTTGTATTGCCACCA
>JAUVRV010000235.1 GCA_030597435.1 Gemmatimonadales bacterium
AAGATCACGGAGCCCATACCGCCACTTCACACGGTCCGTGAAACAGTGCCCGAAGCGCTGGAGTCGGCTATCGAACGTGCCCTTGCGAAGATACCGGCTGATCGATTCGCCACGGCCACGGAGTTTCGCGATGCCTTGGCACGCGCCGAGGTGACTCAGAGTGGTGTACGGCGGCCTGTTGTGCAGCGCCGGGGCCCACGGTGGCGTTTCGTTGCGGCGGTGGCGGCCGTCGTGGTAGTAATTGGCCTGGTGGTCACGGTCCGGTCCAGCGAAGGAAGCATCGATTTCAGCGAACGTGACTGGATTCTCATCGCCGATCCGAACAACAACACGGGCGATGCAGTCTTCGATCTGTCTCTGCTCCACGCCATCACGGTCGCGCTCGATCAATCCCAGTACGTCAACGTCTATCCCCGAAACCGTGTTTGGGAAGTACTGCGACGCATGCAGCGGGACAGTGTGCCGCGAATCGATACTCAATTGGCTCTTGAGATTGCCGAGCGGGAGAACATCAACGCCGTTCTGGAGCTGACCATATCTGAGTTGGGTGGTACCTACCTCCTGAGCACGAGCCTGCTGGATCCGTCCACGGGTGTAGCTGTTCGGTCACGCCAGGCCGAGGCGGTGGGCAAGGACCAGGTGCTGCAGGTGCTCGGCGAGCTTGCCAGGAATGTCCGTCACGATCTAGGGGAATCTCTGCGACAGATCCGGCAGCGGGCCGTACCACTGCCTCTCGCTACGACGTCGTCGCTCGAGGCGCTCAAACTCTACGCCGATGGAGCCTTCGCTTGGACCCAGAGCCGTTGGCAAGAGGCTCGATCCCTTTGGACCCGGGCTGTCGAATTGGACTCCGGGTTTGCGTGGGCGAACGCATCGCTGGGACTGGCGGCGGGGTGGTTGGGGAGCGCTCAGGAATCCCAGAAGTACTATGACCGTGCACTGAGTCAGCTGGACCGCGTCACGGAGAAGGAACGGCTTTGGGTCTTGGCTTTGGCGGCAAGCGGAGAGGCGGCGGTTACTACGTATCAGACGTATCTGCGACAATACCCCGACGACACACAGGGCTGGTACAATCTCGGTAACAACCTCCGCTTCGTTGGACGCACTGAGGAAGCAATGGAGGCATACCAGCGAGCACTGGCGATGGACTCCATGCAGTCCTGGGTCCACATCAACCTGGGCGTAGGATACGACGGGCTGGCCCGATTCGCAGAGGCGGCCACTCACTTCGAGAAATCCCTTGCGATGGATCCTGCCGGGACAACCAATTGGCGGGGCGACGTGAATCGGATATCGGGCTTCGTGCTGGTCAAGATGGGTGACACGGCACGAGCCAGAGAGCGGTTCGAGTTGCTCTTGTCTGGCGACGAGCACAGCAGAGCGAATGGTTTGCGGTCGCTGGCCTTACTCGATATGTACTCGGGGCGTCATACCTCGGCTATTGGACTTCTGGAGGAGGCAATGGTCCTGAATCAACAGGTCGATGTGCCACTGAGTGAGTTCCGCAACCGGATGTACCTGGCTCAGGCCTATCGCTCGAAGGGGATGGGAGTTCAACTTGCCGAGCAGCTGGCAGCCGGTCAGAGGTTGGCGCGAGATGGCGGTTGGGGCGCCAATTGGACGATCTACCAGGCATTGCATCTCGTGAGCGCTGGAGATTTAGAGCGTGCGCGCGAGTGGTTGGATTACTGGATTCAGGGCGGCGTGGCGGAGGGTAATCTCCGCTGGATCGTTGAGTATGTCCGGGGTGAGATCGCCCTGGCCGAAGGGAACCCCGCGGACGCCGTAACCGCACTCGAACGGGCGGATCGATCGCATCGGATGGGGCACGGGCTAATCAAGGAGGCACTGGGGCGCGCGTACCATGCAAACGGACGACTCGAACAGTCCGTTGCGGCATTCCAGGAAGCGATCCGACTCAAACAGCTTGGCTGGGAACCTCAGGAATCATGGGTCCTGGCGCACTACCGTTTGGGCGTCGTGCTCCAAGAGTTGGGCGAGACTGAGCAAGCACGCACATACCTGGAGCAATTCCTCGAGTTGTGGGGGTCGGGAGACGACGATCTCCAGGGAGTGGCGGATGCGCGGAGGAGGTTAGACGGCCGCGGATAAATCGAGCGAGCGCGGATTCGCTCCCAGCTTGCCATTAGCTGCTCTGCTACAAACCGCTCCAATCCAATCCGCGCTCGTGTTGTTGATCCGCGGCCGCCGTTCTTACCGAGTATCATCCGTGGCAACTATCTCCCCATCGCCCCTCGCACCCGTCTAGCCTAACCCCCGGTCAACCCATACCTTTGGCCAGTCTCCACCTAGATCATTCCTCATGACCGACCAGCTGGGCCGCTTGGAGGATGTACTGTCCGACCGCTATGGCATCGAGCGGGAACTCGGTCGTGGCGGCATGGCGACGGTGTATCTCGCGCATGATCTGAAACACGACCGCCAGGTTGCCATCAAGGTGCTGCGTCCCGACTTGGCCGCCGCGCTCGGTCCGGAGCGATTTCATCGCGAGATCAAGATCGCAGCTCAACTACAGCATCCCAACATCCTCCCGCTGCACGACTCAGGTGAAGCCGACGGTCTGCTGTACTATGTCATGCCGTACGTCGAAGGGCAGTCGCTGCGTGACAAGCTCGCAAGGGAAGGGGAACTGCCGATTGGGGATGCCGTACGCCTGCTGCGCGACGTCGTGGATGCCCTCACCGAGGCCCACGCGCACGGTGTGGTACATCGCGACATCAAGCCGGAGCATATCCTGCTGCGCGGCCGCCACGCACTAGTGACGGATTTCGGTGTGGCGAAGGCGGTGAGTGAGGCCGCAGGTAGGGAGCAGCTCACCACGGCTGGCGTGGCCCTCGGCACACCGGCCTACATGGCCCCGGAACAGGCCTCCGCCGATCCACACCTGGATCAGCGAGTGGACATCTACGCAGTGGGTGCCGTGGCTTACGAGTTACTGACCGGGCGCGCCGTATTCACGGAGACGACGCCGCAGGCGATGCTGGCGGCTCACATGACGCGGGCACCGGAGCCGCTCACGAAGCATCGGGAGACTGTACCAGCTGCGCTGGAGCAACTGGTGTTGCGCTGCCTGGAAAAGAAACCCGCCGACCGTTGGCAGACCGCGGAGGACCTGCTCTCTCAGTTCGAAGCGTTGGCGACGCCGAGCGGAGGGGTAACGCCAACGGACACGCGACCGATCGGTGCGGTGCAGGGGAGACGCAAGGCGGTGTTGACCGTGCTTGGTGCCGCTGCCGTAGTCATCGTTGTCGCGGCCGTTGCGATTCTACTCGGCTCGCGATCGAGGCCGGAATTGGATCCGAACCTGGTAGGTGTAGCTCCCTTCGACGTGTTGACGGCAGACCAGGATCTCGCCGTCTGGCGTGAAGGCATGGTGGATCTGTTGTCCCGCAGTCTCGACGGAGCAGGACCGTTGCGAACGTTGTCACCTACGGTGGCGATCCGCCGGTGGGAGGGTCGCGCCGATGCGGCTACGGCAGCAGAATTCGGGCGCAACACCGGCGCGGGCCTCACGGTATTCGGGACCATCGTCGGTGTCGGCAGCGATTCGGTTCGGGTAGTGGCCACACTGCTCGGTGTCGCACGTGAAGTACCGCTGGCGGAAATAGAACTGCGCGATCGCGCGGACCGGTTGGACCGCGTGGCCGACTCGTTGGCGGTGCGCCTGTTGGGAGACCTGAGCCGCACGCGATCGGTCTCGGCCACCCCGATGTACTCGATCGGCTCGGCGGTGCCCGCGGCCATCAAGGCGTTTCTCAGTGGCGAGCAACACTATCGCCGGTCCGATTGGGATTCAGCCAAGGTGTATTACGAGCAGGCCATCCGACTGGATAGCTCTTTTGCGCTGGCACACAGGCGGATGGGAATCGTGCTCGGCTGGGATGCCCTGGAATTCGGCAGAGGCTCCGAAGCGGCCGCCAGACACCGACTCCTTGCATCGGCATTGAGTGCGGGGCTGGCACCGCGCGAGAGCCTGCTTGTTATGGCCGATTCACTGTTCGCATCGATGACCGATTTCGCAGGTGACTCGGCATCTTGGCCACTGATTGACCGGCTGTTCTCGACCCTCGAATATGCGGCTCGGCGGTATCCGGAAGATCCCGAGGTGTGGAACGAACTCGGTGAGGCTCGGTTCCACTTCGGCCAGACTGTCGGCGCAACTCACGAGGAGACGAAGCTGGCGTTCGCACGCGCGATAGAACTCGATTCGGGCTACGCACCTGCATACCCGCACAGTCTGACACTCACGCTAATGCTCGACGGCCCTGAAGCGGCACGCCGCATCGGGGAGCGTTACCTGTCAGTGGCTCCCAGTGGTTACGAGGCAGACGCTGCCCGTTTGTTCGCAGCCTTGCTGGATGAGGAACGGGCTCAGTCCGGCGCGGTCCAGCAGATGCTCGACACCCTCTCGGCCGACGCGCTTTTCGGGGCCGGTCGGTTCCTGGTGCGGTATCCGGATTCAGCTGAGGCCGCCGTTCGGGTTGCACGCGCGCGCATGAGGCGCGATTCAACTACATCGGAACTCCGTCAAGCGCTTGCTTTTCGGGGGCACCTCCATGACGCATATGAAGTTCTCTCAAGTAGCGACTGGCGCGTGCCCGACCTCCGGAATTGGCGTGCGCAACAGCTCTTCGGTGAGATAGCCGAGTTCGGCGCCTTTCCCGCCGACACGGTGGACGCAGTGTTCAATGAGTGGGTGGACGCAGACTGGGGTCCCGGAGCCTCTCATGCGGTTCGCTGGTGGGCTGCGAGAAGGGACACCCTTGCGCTCAGTCAGTACGTGCGGTTGGGTGAACGGATGATTGGACCACCGCTGCGAGTCCCCGCAGCAGACTCGGGTTTCATCAGCTGGGCGGTCGACATAGGCCGCGCCCATCTTGCCCTCGCCCGGGGTGACACTGTGGCCGCACTGCAACAACTGGAAGTTATTCGTCCGTGGCCCTCTGTGACGTTCATACACACGTTGCGCCTCACACGCGCACAACTGCTCGCGGCCACCGGCAGAGACACAGAAGCCGCAGAGATTCTGGAACAGCTATCGCAACTAGAACTCGCACCGAGTCCGCTCGATGTGATCTGGGTGCTCGAGCGCGCCCGCGTCAATGAACGGCTCGGTAATCACGACAAGGCGATTCGAGACTACGCTTCCGTCATGGATGTCTGGCGAGGGGCGGACGCATTGCTGCAGCCATTCGTGGATGAGGCACGCGCTGCGGTGGGACGGTTGGCTGGTGAACCGCGGGGGTGATTACGCGACGGGCCCGGCTGCCCGGCGGTCGCGGCGGTCGTTGAGCGCGACTGGCCTCTCTTCTGCCACCATCGCACTATTAGGATGTGCTTGGCTCCTCGTGCCCAGGAACCGGCAAC
>JAUVRV010000321.1 GCA_030597435.1 Gemmatimonadales bacterium
GAGGGACCATGTGTATACCGCCGAACACCCCTATACCCGCGGCAGCAGCACCTGCCACCACTGCGCCCGTTGCCACCACGGCACCCGCCGTCCACAGCATCGCGCGCTTGCGCCGCCGCCCGAACTGATCGCCGTAGCGCCACGCGGCGAACTCCGGCCGCAACGGCTCCCCAATCCGGACCAGCTCCAGCCCTTCCCTGAGCCGCGCGAGCCCAACTTCATCAGTGGACATGCGCATCCGCGTACCACGGAACTCGCGCTCACATTCCTCGATGGCTTCCCAACGTTCCTCCAGCGGCGTGAGATTCCACCGCTCGCACTTCCGGCACACAACCCACAGCCGGCCCTTCTCCCCATCGAACGCCAGGCGACGGCCGATGGGGAAGTGCTCGATGACCTCGTTTTCTCCGAGAGGCCGGTTGCAGAACAGGCAAGTCGAATACACGTCTACCAGCGTAGCCGGTGCAGGCAGTCGACGAAGTTCTGATGCATCCGACTAGTGTGCCTACCTACTGTGACGACAGCTCGATAGCACCGGTGTCGCCGTCAGCGACACCGACGATCCTCAACCGAACGACATACTGTACGTCCAACTCGTCACGCCACACACCGTAGATTTGATTGCCCCAGATCATGCGCGGAGCGAACTTCGGCGGCATCGTCACCATTCCGAGGTACTTACCCGCGGCGTCGAACACATCCCACTGCGGTGCGCCAGACTCTTCGATCAGGTTGTAGTCTTCGAGTTCCTCCTCACTCAACTCCGACGCCGGCTGCACGTGTTGGACCCAGATGGAGCCACGTGGACCCGCTAGCACGGCCGAGAACGCCGGGAAGAACTCACCGAAGTGCACGATCTGACGGAGCTGAGGTAACATCTGGGGTGGAACTCCGGCATCAGTCCACGCCCTTTCAAGGAATGCCATTACGACTCGTTGGTCGGTCTCTCCCACCGGTTTGAGTTCAAACGGCATGGACAGGACGCGCTCGAGGCTCCCCCCTTGGCCGTAAACACCGATGCGGTACTCGTTGTTTACACCGTATATCAAGCGGCCGTCACCCGTGATGTCCCAGACAGATTCCGGTGAATAGAGGTTTATCTCCGGTGTACCACCCCCAAAGTTCAGGGTCCCGCCAGACGGAAACTTGAATACGGTGTCGGTCACCGAACCATCAGTGTTGTACAGCACTATGGCATCCATGGAATCTCTCGCCGGCGCGTCGGGCAGAGATAGCGGACGCACCTGACACGCAACGATTCCCGTGGATGTGCCCCGCCATACCATTGGCAAGGCCTTCTCCAGTTCAATCGGGAAGCTTCCTGCTTCCGAACCGTCGGGGGCGTAGGGGTTCACTCTGCGGTTGGTTACGTCGGGAACGAAGAGGGTATCGCCCCTTCCCATGACCAAGAACGCCACTCCCGGTCCCAACTCGCCCGGTCCAGCACCAGGGCCACCGATCGTCTGCTCATATTGCCCGGCGGACGTGAACACACGGATATTCTGCGCTTGCATGTCGGCGACGTAAATGCGATCCCTCGAGTCCACGGCGATGAAGCCGATCTGTCCGAATTGGTACTCGAGATCGCCTTCTACGGAGCCGAATTTCAACTCCTCTTCCAATGTCCATTCGTTCGAGGGAGTCCACATACCCTCCGCAGTGTTGGACACGATCACCACACCGGCACTGTCGGTAATCGTACCGGACCAGTTCCCCTCACCGCCTGAACACGCTGCGATGACCCCAACTGCCCCGAGGATCATCAGGTTCGAGCTTCTAATCATGCCAAACTCCTATTCTTTTCAATTCGATGTCGGTCGTCGCACTGTCTCGTCCTGTTGCAGCAGGATCACCCGTGTATGCGCCAATCACCAGACCCGCTGGGTTTCGCTCCCGGAAACCGATGCTCCAAAGCTAATGTGGGTGCCTATACCAGCCAGCATCGCCCCTTCCGAGGTTGTATCCTTTCCAAATCTAATGTCTAGATATCCATTTGCACAATATCCATATTTCAAGTACTGATACTTGCGACTGGTGTCATGGCTTATCGCTTGATCGATGCCTGTACCGTAAGTAGTTGTGGATAAAGAGCATAAGCAATCACAGCGAGAGTTGACGGCGATCCAGCCATGGAATCCTCCATTGCTCCGTCCCCGGAGGCGGAACCTTGCGCATGTCACAAGTGGTAGATAAGTATATGGTATATGGATACCTCAGTTATGTATCCTAGTTACGCATTTGAACACACAGGACGTGCGAGGTTGCCGTGACCGAACAAGATGTAGCTGCGCTATTACCCCTCACCCCGCTGTCGTTCCAGATCCTCCTGGCGTTGGCAGACAGCGAGCGGCACGGCTACGGGATCATGAAGGAGATTGATCGCCGCACGAAGGGGAGAATGACTCCTGCCACCGGCCCCCTCTACCTTGCAGCACAACGTTTGATGGAAAATGGGCTGATCGCCGAATCGAAGAAGCGGCCTGCACCCGAGCTGGATGACCAGAGACGGAAGTATTACAAGCTCACGGAATTTGGACGACGCGCTGCAACCGCAGAGGCAGAGAGGATGGCTCAACTGTTGGACGTAGCGTTGGAGAAGCAACTGGTCGATGGGCATGTTGAGATCAGGCAGAGAGAGCCCGCCAGCAACTCCAAACCACGGGAGTGGCTGGCGCCCGAATTGGAGCAGAGCTGATCGTTAGAGAACGCCCGCCAGAACACCAACATCGGTAGGCTGCGGGGGAGGTCATTCAACCGTCAGCGCCCATCCGCTCCGATCAGCCTCCATCAGCGGCACACCACTCACGCGCATTCTGGAACATCTTCAACCATGGAGACGCGCCGAGCGATTGCCTCAGCTCCCGCGGCATGTAGCCCCACTGCCACTTCAAGAAGGTGCGCTCGGGGTGGGGCATCATCGCAAGGTGGCGCCCGTCTGGCGAACAGAGCGACGCTATACCCTGAGGCGAGCTGTTGGGATTGAAGGGATACGCCTCGGTAACCCGGCCATCGTCGTCCACGAATCGAATCGGTGCCAGACCCTTGCGATTGACCTCTTCCAAGATCTCCCTGTCCGGGAAGAAGGCCTGTCCCTCACCGTGTTGCAGCCAGATACCGAGTGTGGCGCCCGCCATCCCATTCAGCATGATGGCCGGACTCTCATGGATATGTACCGTCGCGAAACGTGACTCGAACCGGCCCGATCCATTCTGAATGAAGCGCGGCTGCAGCTCGTCTGCGATACCCGGCCACGGTACCCAACCCAGCAGCGCGTGGAGCTGACAACCGTTGCATACGCCGAGTGAGAACGTGTCCGGCCGATCGTAGAACTCTTGAAACTGATGCCAGAGATGGGAGTTGAACCGAATGACGCCGGCCCAACCCTTGGCCGCATCCAAGACATCCGCGTAGCTGAAGCCACCCACAAACACCACACCACGGAAGCCACTCAAATCCACTCTGCCGCTCAACAGATCTGACATTACCACATCCCACGCCTCGAAACCCGCCGAGTAAAAGGCCGACAACATTTCGCGGTCACTGTTGCTGCCTTCTTCACGCACGACCGCAACCCGGAACTTGTTACTGGCCACGAGCAGGTCGTTTGGCGTCGGCCCGACTGCGAACGGGATGACATACTTGGGGCCGGTTCGGGCCCGCAGACCGGTGCGTTCCTGCTCCACGTGTTGTGGACTCGCCTGCAACCGGTCGATCTCGAAACTGGTGCTCTCCCACAGATCTCTGAGATCTCTCACGTCTGCGTTCAGCACTACCTCACCCGAACAACTGACACGCACCGTTGTGTCGCTGGCAGTACGCCCAATGGACACGCAGGGCACGGCAGCCCGGCGGAAGGCTTCTATCGCTCTTGCAGCATCGGATTCAGCCACTTCGAGTACGAGACCCAACTCTTCGGAGAAGAGCAGCTCGATGGCTGACACCCCACCGCTATCCAGATCGACATCGATGCCACAGTTGCCGGCAAACGCCATCTCCAGCAACGTCGTGATCAAGCCACCGTCGCTGCGGTCGTGGCCTGCCGTCACGAAACCTTCTGCTATGAGATCCTGCGCAACGTTGAACGCACGCTTCAGTAGTCCCGCATCTTCAACGTCCGGCGATTGATCTCCGATCTGTCCGAATACGTGCGCCAGTGCCGACCCACCAAGCCTGTGGCTACCACCACCCAGATCCACGTAGAGAAGTTGCCCGCTACCTGGCAGTTCCAAGTCAGGC
>JAUVRV010000129.1 GCA_030597435.1 Gemmatimonadales bacterium
CGGCTCGTCGGCTGGTTTGGGAGGCCGCAACTTACCATGGTGGAAGGGATTGCGTCAGGCTCCTCCTCGTGTGCTCCTTCCCCTCCTAATCCGTCTTCTGTGTCCCACATGTCCCCAAAACGCATGTCGATGTCCCAAAAACGCACTTTCCCTTAGGGTTTCGAGCACGCATAATGAAAGCTTAGGTGCTGTCATACCTTACCCTCTCATATTAGACGGAAAGCCCGTTGCTTGAGGCCGCCATAGATTGGTGCCGGATAAGGCAGGCATGATGCGAATACCCCGTGACTCAGGCGGATCCGAATCCGGTGTCGTACGGCATTCGCTGGAGCAGCAGGTCTTTGACCAGTTCGCTGCTCTGCTGGCTGATAACTCCCCGGTCAACGCCGAAGCGCGTGCGACGCTCGAGCAGGTATTCGCAGACTTCGCGGCGTCTGAG
The DNA here is from genome assembly GCA_030597435.1 of Gemmatimonadales bacterium. Lineage (GTDB taxonomy): Bacteria > Gemmatimonadota > Gemmatimonadetes > Gemmatimonadales > GWC2-71-9. The sequence continues at coordinate 440 of JAUVRV010000129.1, forward strand.
CGTGGTGAGCTGCTGGGTGTGGTCAAGCATGCGATGAAGAATCGACTGTAGCCTGCCGGGTCAGAGTTCCGCCTGCCAACCCACGCCCACCACATTTGACCGATGCCGACCGCAAACTCGGGTCTGTAGCTGGAGCGCTCCATGTCAAAGAACATCGTGATCTGCTCGGATGGCACCGGGAACACCGCGGGCAAGGAACGCGGCACCAACGTCTTCAAGTTGTACGAGGCGGTTGAGCTGAACGGTGCGAAGCGCCAGGTGGCGATTTACGACGAAGGCGTGGGCACGCAGCGCATGAAGGTTGTCAAATTGGTGAGCGGCGCCTTTGGCTGGGGGCTGAGTCGCAAGGTCAAGGAGCTGTACGCCGAGCTGGCCAGGGTTTATGAGTCGGGCGACAACCTCTTTCTGTTTGGCTTCAGCAGAGGTGCGTTTACCGTGAGAACGCTGGCCGGTCTGATAGCAGACCGCGGCATTGTGACGGGGTTCTCGAGTGATCGTGAACTGAGAAGAGGAGTCCGCAGGGCTTACAAACAGTACCGCAACAAGTATCGCACCCACCTAGAGGAACGGGTGCGCTGGATGGTTACGAAGATCGTGAGTCTCGTGAAGCCCATCCCTGCGGGGCCGCGCGATGAGGCAGAAAAGGCCAGAGCGCCACGTGACGCAGTGTCAATACGTTTCGTCGGCGTGTGGGATACCGTCGACGCCGTGGGTCTACCCATCGATTGGTTGGCTCAGCTTCTGAATGCGGTGGTATACCGCTACAAGTTTCCCAACTACAGCTTGGGATCCAACGTTCAACAGGCTTGTCACGCTCTGGCCATCGACGATGAGCGGCACACCTTCCACCCGCGCATGTGGGACGAGCACAGCGAGCGCACCAATCGCATTGAACAGGTCTGGTTCGCGGGTGCTCATTCGAATGTTGGTGGTGGCTATCCGAGTCAAGGGATGTCGCAGGTACCATTGGCGTGGATGATGGCGAGAGCCGAAGCGGCAGGGCTGCAGTTTATGGCAACGGATCGGGCAATGTATCAAGACCACCAGAACGTGTTCGACAAGCTAAACGATTCTAGAGCCGGGCTCGCAGTGGCATATCGATACCAGCCGCGTGACATCTACGACTTCTGCACGTGCAATGGTACCAAGCCCAAGGTCCACGCGAGCGTTGTCACACGCATTGCCAATGGTACGGCCGGGTATGCGCCAGGCAATCTTCCAGGAGCGATGGACCTAGTCGATACTGAGAGCGCCGAAGTCAGTCCCGAGAGTGACGAGTTGGCACGTCGCATCTACGCGCACATGGGAACCGAAACATCTCTGCTGGAAAAGGTCCGCGGTCGCGTTTTGGCCCGCAGGTCAGCTCACTTCGCTCTTTGGTGTTGCGTTGCACTGGGCGTCTACATCACCGCCGCCGCAAACATAGAATCCGTAACTGCGAAGGCTGCGCCAGGTTTGGCAGGTATCGTATCTCAGAGCGCGGCGATCCTGGCCCTGTTCTCTTCGGTTGGGGGCTGGGTGCAGTTAGGGCAAGAGGCATTGATACGGCCTTGGCTTCCCACTCTGTTGGCTGCCTTCTATTTGGCAGGTGTCGTGGCAGAGAACTCGATGAAAGACGTGTTCTCGATGTCCTGGCACCGGATCTTTAACAGGTGAGATAGGAGCCAGTCTGGCCGGTCTGCCAGCTGTCTTCAGTACGCGAAGGCGACTCCTACGATCAGCGTGCTACAGCCGTCAAGCCTCATCCCAGTACGGAGCCCGGGCGGGTATGACCCACCTGATCCCGCCGCGCGGATCCTCTACATCTCCCTTGTATCGTGGAATGAAATGCACGTGAGTGTGATCGATGGTCTGTCCGGCTGCGGATCCGGCGTTGAGCCCGACGTTGTAGCCCGCGGGTGAGTATTCCCGTTCAACGGAGTCACGGACCTGTCGAATCAGATCCCACACTGCAGTCTGTTCTTCGTCCGTGAGTGCAAAGAAGTCGGTCTCGTGCCGCCGCGGTACGATCAAGGCGTGACCGGGACTGAGTGGATAGGCATCGGGAAACGCGACCGCGCTCGAGTTCTGTACGAAATAGAGGTGCTGGGAGATTGCTTCGCAGAAGACGCACATGGGACAGCATCCTAAGTGGATTTCATAGGAATATACGAGAGGGAGCTGGAAGCGGGAGCGGGGATTGAACGGCGTGTTCACCAGTCTGTCCCCCTCTCCCACCGTGGGAGAGGGGACTGGTGAGATGACTACTCGTACCGCAAGGCCACCATCGGATCGACTCTCGTGGCTCGCAATGCGGGGATTAGACTGGCCATGAGTCCCACTAACAGGATCGTCACTACGATGGTACCGTAGACCATAGGGTCACGTGGCTGCACGTCGAACATCACGAGTGCCACTGCCTTTGACACGACGAACGCGAGAGCGAGTCCGAGTGTGAGACCAATTCCGAGTTGGATAGCACCCTCGCGCAGTACGAGGCGGATGACATCCTTGCCCACTGCACCGAGTGCCATCCGCAGTCCCATCTCCTGCATCCGCCTGCTAACCGAGAACGAGAGTACTCCGTAGAGCCCGACGGACGCGAGGAACAGGGCAGCGATTCCGAAGACGATGAACAGCGTACCGAACACGCTGTAGAACCACGTCTCCTGGTGTATCACTCCGTCCATGTCCCTCACCCAATAGATGGGGAGGTCAGAATCCAGGCCACGCACCGCAGCGCGGATGTCTGGTGTGATGGCGAGTGGTGTACCGCCTGCCACCTGGACGGCGAGGCTCACGAACCGGAGGTCACGTTGCGCCAGCGGGACGTAGTAACCGGCCTCATCGGTCTCATCCGGGTCGAATGACTGCATGTGCATGTTGGGTACAACACCGACAATTGTGCGCCAGTCCCACTCATCAGCTGTCACTCCTGAGCCTTCTCTGATCCGACGACCAATGGGATCTTGATCCGGGAAGAACTTCTCCACAAACCGGCGATTGACGATCGCAACTTGCCCGGCGCTCGCATCGTCCATGAGGTTGAAGTCGCGGCCGCGCAGTATACTCACACCGAAGGTATCGAAGAAGCCGGGCGTGGCAGATGCTACGTTGGAACGCGGGTACTCCCGATCAGAGTCATATACCTCACCCTCAATGGTGAACCGGCTGCGCCCGCAGCACACGGCGGGCAGGATGTTCGTCAACGATGCGGCGCGCGCACCGGGTACGGCCTGTAACCGCTCTCTCAGATCGATAAAGAAACGAGCCCGTTGCTCTGGAGTTGGGTATTCTGCCTCGAAGATGCCGACCCGGGCGGTGAACACGTTTTCGGTGTCGAATGCGAACTGGTAGTTGTTGAGTTTGGTGATGCTCTTGGTCATCAGTCCTGCGCCAACCAGCAGTGCACACGACAGTGCCACCTCACCGATCACCAGGCTCTTGCTGAGCTTGCCGGCTCGAAAGCTCGAGGATCCGCGGCTCTCGTCCTTGAGTATTGAGTTGACGTCTGCCCTGGCCGTTTGGATTGAGGGAATCAGCCCGGATGCGAATGCGGTCAGTGCGGTCACCGCTACGATGAAGCCCAGGACGGGTAGGTCCACCGCTAACACCATGAAGTATGGCTTGCCAACTCCGGTGGTGGCGCGGTCGAACAGATCTACGCCGATGAACGCGATGGCAATTCCAAGAGCGGCCCCGCCCAACGAAAGAATGGCAGCTTCGGAAAACAGTGGCATTGCTACACGCCACCGCCGCGCACCGAGCGCTGTCCGCACGGCCGCCTCCTTCGTACGCATCGCTGCGCGTGCCAGCAGGAGATTCGCAACGTTGGCGCATGCAATCAACAGCACAAACACTGTGGCCAGCTGCATCGCGATGAAAACCGGGACAGCTTCTTCGCCGATGGATTCCTTTGTGAAGGTGGAGAACACGACACCGATGCCCTTGTTGGATTCGGGGTACGCTTGCGCCAGCCGCTGAGCCACCAGCGACATGTCGAGCCCGGCTTGGTCCAGAGTCAAACCGTCCTTCAGGCGTCCTACGACCTGAAACTGAGGTCCGGCGCCACGACTCGGGTTCTCGCCTCGCACGTCACGCTGCGGAATCCAGATCTCTTCGATTTGGGGGAACATGAAGTCATCGGGCATCACGCCGAGGATGGTTGCTTGTTCGCCGTTCACCGTGATCATCTGGCCAACGATGGTGGGATCGGCTTCATAGTGGCTGGCCCACACATCGTAACCGATGAGTACCGTGAGCGGCGCGCCAGGAGCATCGTCACCGAACCGGAAGCCTGAGCCGTGAATGGGCGGTACTCGCAGCACGTCGAACAGGTTGGCGGATACGAACGCCCCGTCAAACCGTTGCGGTCGACCGCTGCTACCACTCACATTGATGGTTCCGGTAGAATAGCCCGCCAAGCCCTGGAACGAACGCTGCTGTTCGCGCCAATCGAAGAAATCGTGTTGGTCCACGCCCATGCGTTCGATGTCTTCCGATGGATTGGTCCGGAACACCAGGGCGAGTCGATCCGCCTCAGGCACTCCGAGGCCGCGGAAGTACACGCCGTAGATGATGGAGAACATCGTGGCACACAATCCGATGCCGAGTCCGAACGCCACGATTGCGATGGCTGACGAGCCGGGCCTCTTGACCAGTGCTCTCAATCCGAGCTTGAGATCCTTGAGCAAAGCGCCCATCCATGCCCCTAACTGTGAGTGAATGCAGACACTACGGTCGGACTGGATATGGCGTTTCACTGGATTTCGATGTGAAACGGTGAGGAGGCGGAAGAAGTCCTTCCGCTCTAGCTGGCACAGGGCCCGATCCGTATTCTTATAGGGACAACCTGAAGGACGAAGATGACTGACGCGGGCCACGCCGCACTAGCTGCAAAACTTGCCGCCGCGCTTGACCCTGGTGCCGAGCAACCACTCTCGAGTCAGATAGTGGATCGGGTTTGGCTCGATGTGATCGATGGTACCATCGAGACCGGTGAGCGCCTGCCGACGGTACGCGAGCTCGCGGTTCACTTGGGCGTGAACCCGAAAACGGTAGAGCGTGCCTACGAACAACTCGAGCGGCTGGGGATCGTGTCCACCCGTCCAGGCGAGGCCACGTTCGTGCGGCTGAACGTGCCCGACGATGATGCCCGCAAGCGACGGCACGAACTCGAGCAATGCGGTCTTGATGCGGTTGCACGTGCGGAATCGTTGGGGTTTTCAGTAGAAGACCTGTTGGACGCACTGGATGACATCCGTACGGCGAAACGCAATCACGGTCGTGATAGGAGCGAGGAATGACTATCCTGCCGGAGCAAGTCACCAAGCTGAGCCTGACGAGCGTCAGGGGTAATACCATGCCACAGAGTTCACCCGATGACACGAGGTACCCGCTCCCTGCCGTTGCGGCTGGGCTCTTGGGAGGAGCGGCCGTAGCGGCGGTGACGCTGGTCTTCGCCCCGGTTGGAGTAGCCGTCGGTGTTGCAGCCGTGACATCGCTACTGCTCGGCTCGTCCATCAAGCTCGCGGACCAGTGGGAGAAAGCGGTCGTGCTCCGCATGGGGAAGTACCGTGGGCTCCGTGGGCCAGGCCTGTTCTTCGTGCTTCCGATTGTGGACCGTGTTGCGTACCACATCGACCAGCGTATCCGCACGACTGACTTCGGTGCCGAGTCGTGTCTCACGAAAGACACGGTGCCGGTCAACGTAGATGCGATTGCGTTCTGGATCGTGTACGATGCGGAGCGGGCCGCGCTCGAGGTACAGCAGTACCAGTTGGCGGTCGTGCTCGCCGCACAGACAGCATTGCGTGACGCCATCGGCAAGCACGACCTGGCGGAACTCATACAATCACGTAAGGAACTCGGCCGCGGGCTGCAGGAGACGCTCGATCGGAAGATGCACGACTGGGGAATCCAGGTGCAGTCTGTCGAGATCCGCGACGTGATCATTCCCAAGGCTCTGGAAGAGGCAATGTCACGGCAGGCCCAGGCCGAACGGGAGCGCCAGGCACGTATCATCCTGGGTACGGCGGAGACCCAGATCGCTTCAAAATTCGTCGAGGCAGCCAAGACTTACAGCGAGAACCCGGTGGCACTGAACTTACGTGCAATGAACATGTTGTACGAGAGTATCGTGAAACGCGGTTCGCTGATGGTCGTTCCGTCCGGGCTAGCCGACTCAATCAATCTTCCGGGCCTTATGGGACTCGCGGGAGCGGCCGGAGTCAAGCCGCCCACGGCGGAGGCGGAGCAGCAGGAGGGGGATACTTCTAGCTGAAGCGATTCTGAACGTCTACATCCCTGCTTCCCTTCCACCCCGGGATTGAGGAGGGGAAGGTGGGGAAGCAGGGGAAGGAGGGGTCAATCATAGAATCCATCTTACCCAGATCGGCGACATCCCAAACAGCATCACCAAACCGGTGGCGACCCAGAGGGTGACCTTCATGCGACGTCGTACCGTTGGGCTCGCGCACGGTTTGTCGACATCGCACGCCTTCTGTTCCTCTTTCTCGAGTATGTGGAACCCGTAGTAGAGAGCCCCTACGGCCGCAAACACCATGAGAGGGCGGAACGGCAAGAAGGCAGACAATCCCGCCGCCGACACGCCCAATGCCGCAGCAACGGTGGGCCCGGCGCAACAGAGCGCTGAGCCAAACGCAGCGGCTATAGCACTACCTGCCGATGCCACAAATTTTCCAGTCATCTTCTCGCTAACGTCGAGCCTCCCATTCGGGTTCCCCTCTCACGAACTGCAGTGGAGGCAGAGGGGCGTCGGGGTGGCAGGGGTGGCAC
>JAUVRV010000387.1 GCA_030597435.1 Gemmatimonadales bacterium
GAGGGTGAGTCACTTCGAGAGAAGCTCAACCGCGAGAAGCAGCTCAGTATTGAAGAGTCCATCGAGATCACGAAGGCCGTGGCGAGCGCGTTGGATTACGCACATCGTCAAAGCGTTATTCACCGTGACATCAAGCCTGAGAACATACTGCTGCACGACGGCCAGCCAGTGGTCGCGGATTTCGGGATAGCGCTTGCAGTTAGCGCAGCCGGTGGCACCAGACTTACTGAGACGGGCCTATCACTCGGCACGCCGCAATACATGAGTCCAGAACAAGCGACAGCCGACAGGGAGATCGATGGTCGCAGTGACATTTACTCGCTGGCGTGTGTGTTGTACGAGATGCTGAGTGGGGAACCACCTCACACCGGGCCAACGGTCCAGGCAGTGATTGCAAAGGTCGTCACCGACCATCCACGTCCGGTCACCGAACTCAGGGACACGGTTCCGATACACATGTCGGCGTCGGTTCACAAGGCGTTGGCCAAACTCCCAGCAGATCGGTTTGCGACCGGAGCAGAGTTCGCAGAGTCACTCACAAAGCGAGGGGCGGTTTCACACCGAGCTCTAGCTGCATTGCCTTATTTACCGGGCTCGACGGCGAGGCCGTGGTACCAACTCGTATCTCTGGCCATCGCGCTTCTGGGCATCGGTGCCACCATCGGATGGCTCGTCGGTCGGACGACGGCCACCATTCCCCTGTCCGCGGACGTCACGCGCTACACCATCCAGACGGAAGGTGCGCACGAGATGTCAGATGCAGAGTCACCGCGCTTGGCCATATCACCAGATGGCAGACGAGTGGCCTACGGTGTATTGGGCAGGCTCTTTGTGAGATCGCTAGATAGCTTCGAAAGCTCGGAATTGCCGGGGACCCAGGGCTCAGAAAATCCTTTCTTCTCACCAGATGGCCTTCGCTTGGGGTTCGTTCAGGACGGGAGACTCAAGCAGATCTCGGTTGCTGGAGGCCCTGTCACCACGCTGATGGACGAACCGGTGTCATTCAACTCAGGACCTCACTGGAGCGAGGATGGCACGATCGTCTTCGTGAAGGCGGGTGGCAAGAACGGGATCTGGCGTGTCCCTGCTGAGGGAGGAGTGTCTGAGCAAATCACGGTCGTGTCCGAAACGGAAGAGGACAGGTACCACCTCTGGCCTCAGTTGCTCGACGCCGGCCGACTGGTGCTCTACACCATGACGGGGATCGACGGTCAATGGGAAGATTCGAAGATCGTAGTGCAGGACTTGGGGACGGGCGAGCGGACGACTGTAAGAGAAAACGCCACCTACGGGCGGTATGTCTCGACGGGACACATCGTGTACGCGGACGCGATGGGAACGATCCTCGCCGCGCCATTCGATCTCGTGCGTCGCACGGTAACCGGTGCCGGGTCTCCCGTTGAATCCGGAGTGCGCACCGCCCGCTATGGCGGAGCCGCTTCGTTCGCTGTGTCCGATGGTGGCACAGCGGTCTTCGTGCGTGGATCCAATGCAGCGAACCATCTACTCTGGTGGGTGGATCGGAATGGAACGCGTCTCGGGCAGCTCGGTGGCCCGCTGACGACTGAGTATGTCCGGCTCTCGCCGGATGGGAGCCGAGTCGCCATGTGGATCCACAGGCCGGAAGGGCCCGACATGTGGCTGGTTGACGCAACCACCGGTGAGGCCGATCGGTTCACGTTCGGACCATGGTGGGAATGGACGCCGGTGTGGTCACCGGATGGCAGCCGCATCGCCTACACTGGATCGCGCGAGATCTTTGTCGAGGAGATTGATGCCGGATCGGTTCCTGTGCTCCTCCGCGAGCGTCCGCACGAGCTGTGGCTCATGTCGTGGTCACCGGACGGTCGTTGGCTCGCGTTCGACGAGAACCGTCCGGGACGCATGCGGGATGTGTACGTGCTGCAAATCGACTCCGTTGAGCGTCTGATCCCTATCGCAGAGACAACCACTGATGAGTGTTGTGCGCGGTTCTCCCCGGACGGCCGTTGGCTGGCGTACCAGGCTGACGGGGAAGTGTACGTCGTCTCGTTTCCCCGGCTTGGAGCGATGCGACAGGTATCCGTGAGCGGTGGAGTCAGCCCCCGCTGGTCGTCAGTAGGAGATGAGCTGTTCTACTGGCAGGACAGCACGTTGATGGTGGTGGGCGTGTCGACCGACGGTCCCTTTGTGAGGGGCTCGCCTCGCCCACTGTTCACGGCACCGGAGGTGTTGGCACCCGAGCCGCGGTACGACGTAGCTGCGGATGCGAGGCAGTTCCTGTTGAGGGTCCGCAATCCCGAGGCACCTGCCAGGGAGATCCACGTCGTACTCAATTGGTTCGAAACGCTGAAGCAGCGGGTGGGGAACGGGAATGAGTGACGTCCTCTCCCGTTTCACTGGAGCCTTATCCGACCGCTACACCATCGAGCGCGAACTCGGTGCTGGCGGGATGGCTACCGTCTATCTCGCACACGACTTGAAGCATGACCGGCAAGTCGCGGTCAAAGTCCTCCGTCCCGAACTCGCCGCTGTCCTGGGCGCCGAGCGGTTCCTGAACGAGATCAAGGTCACCGCCAACCTGCAGCATCCTCACATTCTCGCCTTGTTCGACTCAGGCGAGGCTGATTCGTTCCTCTACTACGTGATGCCGTATGTCGAGGGTGAGTCACTCAGAGAGAAGCTCAACCGCGAGCAACAACTCAGCATCGAAGAGTCCCTCGAAATCACCAAGTCGGTAGCAAATGCGTTGGACTACGCGCATCGACACGAGGTGATCCACCGCGACATCAAGCCGGAGAACATCCTGCTGCACGAAGGTCATGCTCTGGTGGCCGACTTCGGGATTGCGCTGGCGGTGAAATCAGCGGGCGGAGAGCGTCTCACTGAGACTGGTCTCTCGCTGGGCACGCCGGCTTACATGAGTCCTGAGCAGGTGGCGGGCGATCGTGAGATCGACGGGCGCAGTGACATCTACTCATTGGCGTGTGTGCTGTACGAGATGTTGGCGGGCGAACCGCCGTTCACGGGTCCCAATCCACAGGCCGTGCTGGCGAGACACGTCACCGACCCGGTGCCGCCGATCACCACGGTGCGATCGAGTGTCACGCGGCCGGTTGCCGCAGCCATAGCGAAGGCACTCGGTAAAGCGCCGGTCGATCGGTTCGAGTCGGCGAAGGCGTTTTCGGAGGCTCTGTTTGCGGAGGTTAAGCAAGCAGAGCCGGAAATCAAGTCAATCGTTGTCCTGCCATTTGAGAATCTGAGTCCCGATCCTGCGAACGAGTACTTCAGCGACGGGCTCACCGATGAGATCATCGCTGATCTCTCCAAGCTCCAATCACTACGTGTTATCTCGCGCAACTCGGCGATGC
>JAUVRV010000247.1 GCA_030597435.1 Gemmatimonadales bacterium
ACATCTCAGCAAGCGCGTGTATCTGTTGTTCCTGCACTCCGGACATCTCACTCGCTCGAGCCGGCGTGTAATCGTCCAGGAAGCGTTCCAACTCTGCGAACGACGACTCACGTCCCTGGTCGCGGAAACCGTACCGCTCCGCAGGCCCGGCCGCGCCATCGGTGGCCAAGCCGTCAGCACCGAAGCAGCCGTACCCTATCCGATCCAACTCCTCGATGCCGCGTCGGAAGACAACGTGCTCCCTGATGAACGCCTGGTCTACCTTGCCCTGCTTCACCAGGAGATGCAGAATGCCGTTAGCGAGTGCCAGGTCGCCGTTGGGCGTGAACTGCACGTACATGTCGGAGTAGTCGGTCGTCGGTGTACGCCTGGTACCGATGTCCACGATGCGTACGCCGGGATTCTCCCTCTTGTTGGCCAGGATGCGAGAGAACAGCACCGGATGCATCTCGGCCATGTTGTTGCCCCAGAGGATGAAGTCGTCACCGGCCTCGAAGTCCTCGTAACAGCCCATCGGCTCGTCGCTCTGGAACTGCGTCATGAAGCCCATCACCGCAGACGCCATGCAGAGCCGGGCGTTGGGCTCAACGTTGTTGCTGCGCATGCCGGCGCGGAACCACTTGGTGACCGCGTAGCCATCGTGCACACCCCACTGCCCCGAACCGTAGAACGCAACCGATTCAGGGCCGCTCTGATCGAGCGCTTCCTGATACTTCGATGCGATCAGATCGAACGCCTCGTCCCAGGAGATACGACTGAAGCCACGTCCATTCGCGTTGCGCAACATCGGGTAGCGTAGCCTATCCTCGCCGTACAACATCGCAGGGAGGTGATAACCCTTCACGCACAGCATGCCGCGATTGACCGGACTTGCCGGATCGCCCCGAACCGCCATGATGCGGCCGTCCTTGATACCAGCTTCGACACCGCAACCGGTTCCGCAATAGCGGCATGGAGCCTTCTTCCACTCGAGGTCTGCGTCAGCGAGCGAACTCTGGTTGGCTTGGATCCGACGGGCCGCTTCCTGGTCGGCACAAGAGAACGCTGCCACACCCGCCGATCCGGCGCCCACAACCTGTAAGAAACTTCTACGTTTCATAAAGACTCACTCTTCACAATTGTTGCGTGTTCGTCCGTTGTGTCCCTAACTCTCACTCTCGTGCTACGGGTGACTCAACGATTGGGCACGCCGTAACGGCGTTCCATCGCCTGACGAATTGCCTCAGTTTGGGCCTCCGCTCCCTCCTCGAACCAGATGTGCTCCGGTCGTGACAGGATCCCGTCTATCACCGCATTGACGGCGTTGGCTGCCGAGCGTCTTCCTCCTGCTGCTGCATGCTGCGCTATCTCTCGCGCCTGGGGAATCAGCGCCATGTAGAACCGCTCGGCCACTTCGTACATGCCGTGCCAGTGGGTGTAGTCCGGCGCCATCATCGAAGCTCCGTGCCGTGCTCTGCGCCCTTCGTGATGCCACAGGTAGAACCAGGACCACTCGATTTCCTCGTCGAAGTTGGTCGGCGTGCGCAGGCCATTGTCGACCAAGGCAGCCATGATCTGAAGTCCCGGCTTGGCGAACTTCTCGTTGAAAAGGACGACCAAGTTATCGTACTGCTTGTAGAACGAGTTGACGTAGTCGTCGGTGTGACAGTTGGAACAGACGTCTTTCATGCGGTCGCGCTTCTGGTTCCACGAGTCGTGAATCAATGCACGGCGAGCCTCGGGATCAGTTTCGGTGACGATCTCGTGGTTGATGTCTGTATCCATCGCCAGGCTCACAGGCGGACGGTTGGTCCACGAGATACGTTCACCTGGATCGTGCGTGATCCTACCACCGTTCCTGATGTTGCCCGACATGTGACACGTGGCGCAGGTCGGGGCCGCGGAGTAGTCCTCGCCCAGCACCCAGTTCTCTGCGTCCAAGTTCATGTCGTCTTTCAAATCGCGGAACGCGATGCCGTGCTTGGATTCTTCGTAGATCTCTTTCTGTGGATGGTCCGGACCCAAGTGGCACTTGCCGCAGTTTTCGGGCTGACGCGCACGACGGGGCGAGAAATCGTGGCGACTGTGACACGCGGTGCATGACCCTTTCGAGCCGTCCAGGTTGAGGCGCCCGATACCTGTGTTGGGCCAGGTCCGCGAGTTGATCAGCGGACGACCATTCTCATCGCGCGCGATCCGGCCAACGGCGTCGAGATTGGTGGGTATCCCGTTCTCATCGGGCTGCAGGTCGTCCACCGTGACCACACCGCCATCGGTCGCATCCAAAGCAACCTTGGCACCATGGCACTGTTGACAGCCGGAGTTGGCACTGGCGTAACCGTTCACCACCTGGATCGCCCTGCCCGGTGTAGGCGAATGCGGATTGAAGTCCATCCGCGCACCCTCGACCGTCTCGGCCAGGAAGTTGTCCAACGACGCCAGGATATTGCCCGCAGCCGCGTGGTGGCTCTGAGCAAATTCGTCGGCTTCCGCGTCGTGACAGTTGGCACAGTCCCGCGGCGTCACCACCGTCGCTATCTGTACGCCGTGATGCAGATAGGAGTCCGCCTCTTCCCGATCGGCCGCGTGACAGCTGTAGCAGCCGACGCCGCGTTCGGCGTGGGTGCTGCCGGTCCAGTGCGAAACGATACCTGGGTTTTCCTCCGCATGGCAGTCGACGCAGGCCTTCGAATCCGAGGGAACCGCTATGTGCGGGCCTCTCAGGCCGGCCTCTTCTGCCTTGCGTGCCGTTTCCATGCGCTGCACGAAAACGAGAGAGAGAAGAAACAGGCCACCCAGGGCAGCGATGATTACGCGTTTTATCTCGAGTGTCATAGATGTCCCCTATGCAAGCGATCCTGGCAGATCAGATCGTTCCACCTCATATCGCTCATAGAACCGCAGTTGCGCCTTTTGCGGCGTTACACAATCAATGCCTTGCTACAGCTTCCCACACGGTCAGACTGATGACCGCAAGTACGCCGAACACCCCCACCCAAACACTGGCCTCCTGGAACTTCGTGTGCTTGCGGAACCAGCCATCAATGAATGGCCAAGTGAACATCGTGAAGATGATGAAGCCCATGCTGAGTATCGCGGCCGTGCCACCGAAAAGCTTCAGCCAACGGAATGCCACGTAGAAAAACCACTCCGGCTTGATCACCTCCGGCGTCTGCAGCGGGTTCGCCTGTGGGCCCATGGTGGCCGGGAAGATCGTCGCCAACGCACTCAACAGAATCATCAACACGAGACCGATGATCAGCTCGGTGTATAGGTGGTCGGGGAAGAAGTTGAAAGTCTTGGGCGTTCCACCCTCTTCATCCTTGAACCTGAACTCGGTGATTCCCTGCAACCGGATGACAGTAATGTGAAGCGCTATCAACATGACGATCGTCACGGGGAGAACTGCCGCATGCAGAATGAAGAAACGGGATAGAGTTGCTTCGTTATATTCCGACCCCGCCAGCATCATGTTCTTCAAGAAGGGACCGATCAGCGGTGTAGTGTCGGCAATGTTGGCTCCGACCGTAGCTCCCCAGAAACTGAGTTGCTCGAACACGAGGCTGTAGCCCGTGAATCCCGTCATGAGGGTGCAGATCAGGAGACTCATCCCAATGAACCAGTTGATTTCGCGCGGCCTCCTGTACGCCCCGGTGAAGAACACCCGGATCTGGTGCAGGATCACTGCCGCAATCATCAACGTTGCAGCCCATTTGTGCACGCTCCGGATGAACCAGCCAAACGCGACTTCGTTGGTAATGAACTCTACGGACCGATAGGCGGTCGCCGGCGATGCCTCGTAGTAGAAGGCGAGCAGAATCCCAGTGAAGATCTGGACAATGAACAGGTACGCCGGCGTTCCCCCCAGGGCGAACCACCAGCGCTTCAGGTGATAAGGGACCGGCTCGTTTGTGAGTTCCTTGAACTGTCTACCCGAGACAGGCAGACGCTCGCCGACCCAGCGGCTGACGGCGTTCATGTGAGTGGCGGCCGCGGATCACTGGACGATCGCGGATCTCCGGCCCCGCCCCCCAATGCGTAGCCGGTTTGCTGGCAGCCGAGGCAGGGGTCGTGGCCGGGCCCGTTGATGCCGTCGTCCGCAGCCAGGACCTCTCCTTTGGGCTCGGCTCCGGCCAATCGGTTTGGTGGTACCGCGATGCTCAGGAGATCGCTCTCGACCTTGAGTTCGTATCGCGACAGCGACTGGCCCGCCTCACCTGGGGGACCTCCGATGGCAACGCCTGAGGGATCGAACACACCACTGTGGCAAGGACAGAAAAACCGGTTGTTCTGCTGCTCCCACCGCACCTGACATCCCAGGTGGGGACATACGCTGGAGAGCGCAATGAAATCGTCGGCATCACCGTTGCGAGCTTGCCGCGTGATGTTGATGGTCTCGCCAGAGGGGCCACGATAGCGAATCGATTCCCCAACACGGACCCGGTTGGTCTCGGTCACGAACAGCCACAAACGATCGTCGGTGTTGGTGGGATAGAGAAAGCGCAGTGATATCGCCGCGAAACCTCCATACCCTCCAACAATCCCGGCCACCATGGCCGCCTTGGAGGCTTTGCCTAAAAACTTCCTGCGGTCCTGGGCGTCCTGTTCTTCTCGATTGTCTGTGTTTGCCATAGTGGAGATCTACAATACAGTCGGTACGCGGCGATGCAAGTATGCCGGCGTGCCACTTGGGATTTGCAATCAGTTAAACATGACATTATCATGATGTTATCGAGAATATACAGTTGAGCGCCTCCACGCAAGGGCCATTCTAGGAGGAAGAACCATACTTTCCGGCACAGCGCAGTATGCGCTCCGCGCAGTCGTACACCTCGCCCAGAGTGGCTCGGAGGAGCCTGTCCGTGCCTCCGAGTTGGCTGCTGCGGCCGACGTCCCTCCGAACTACATGGGGAAGATCCTCCACGCCCTGGTCCGGTCCGGCATCCTGAGGTCTGTCCGCGGCAAACATGGCGGATTCGACCTGGCTATGCCGGCCGATCAGCTCTCGTTACGCGATATCGTGTCACAATTCGACGATATCGGCGAAGGCCGAAGATGTCTGCTCGGGAGAGCCCAGTGTAGCGATCTCGACCCCTGCCCAACTCACGAGCGATGGGGTGAGGTAGCGGAGCGGATCGACGAGTTCTTCCGCACGACTACCGTGGCTGACTTGATGGATTGACCCAGCGAGCCGTACTCGGCTCGATAAGGAGATAGCAGGACATGAGCGAACTCATCGACAATGCGGAGCGACGCAAGGAACTCCT
>JAUVRV010000244.1 GCA_030597435.1 Gemmatimonadales bacterium
ACCGGCCAATACGAGCTTTCGATCCTGCCCGGAACGGTGCCGCCACCGAGTTCGAAACGATGCGGTGGCTTCTTCGACACCAAGGGCACGCTGGCTTTGGGCGAGACTATTGAGGGCACCCTGGGACCGCCGGATCCAAAGCTGCAGGGCAGCCACTACCAGACTTGGGATCTCGCGGTCTCGGTGGGTGACACGGTCACAGTGGATCTCAGGTCCGGAAGCTTGGACGCATTCCTGATCCTCTACCGTGGATTCGCTACCGCTCTTGCCACTAATGACGATGGTGGCGGCGCGTGTCATGCCCGGCTCGCGATTGCAGGTTCCGGCCACCCACTCAAGGTGATGCTGCGGACCGGCAAAGCCGACGAGAGCGGAGACTTCACGCTGTCGATGGTCGCTGGTGCTCTTCCGCTGGTGGAAGAGTCCCAATGCCTGCCGTAGCCGGGGGAGTCCGCTGATCCACTGACAAGCGGGGGTAAGTCGCCATGCGAGTAGCCGTCCTCGCCTCAGGGGGAGGAACCAACCTTCAGGCACTGCTAGACACGTGCCGGGGCTCAGCCCCGGCACGTGTCGTATTGGTGGCCTGTAACAAACCCGATGCCGGAGCGCTGGACCGGGCCCGGCAAGCCGGGGTCGACACACACGTCATAGCGGACCCGGCGGATGGGCCCGCCATGACCGCCGTGCTGCAACAGTACGAGGTAGATCTAGTCGTACTCGCCGGCTACCTGAAGCTCATTCCGGAAGCAGTCGTCGCTGCCTATGATGGGCGCATGATCAACATCCACCCGGCACTGCTACCGGCGTTTGGCGGCCCGGGCATGTACGGGATGCGGGTGCACCGGGCCGTGCTCGAGTCAGGTGCCACGGTCTCGGGACCGACCGTTCATCTGGTGGACCCCGAGTACGACCGTGGCCGGATCGTAGCACAGTGGCCGGTGCCGGTTGCGCCCGACGATACGGCGGAGACCCTGCAGCAACGGGTACTCGCGATCGAGCACCAGCTATTGCCGGCTGTGGTTCTGAACGCGGCGATCGCGGGTGGGGTTACCAGACTGCTGGCAAATGGCGATTCTTTTCAGGCATCCTCGGGCGGCAGCGTTACGCTCTCGGACACATTGCACCAACCGAATGACAGATAATCACGAGGAGGAAGAGTGCCGCGCGCACTGATCTCGGTATCAGATAAACGTGGGGTTGTTGAATTCGCCCGGAAGTTGAGTGAGCTGGGCTGGGATGTGGTTTCCACCGGTGGCACGGCCGCAGCTCTGTCACAGGGCGGTGTGACCGTACTGCCAATAGAGCAAGTGACCGGTTTCCCCGAGATACTGGACGGACGGGTAAAAACGTTGCACCCGGCAGTACACGGAGGCCTACTGGCGCGCCGCGATGTCCCTGCTCACATGGATGCCCTCGAGGAACACGGGCTGACACCGATAGACTTGGTGGCAGTGAATCTCTATCCGTTTCGCGAGACCGTAGCCAGGACAGACGTGAAGTTGGAAGACGCGATCGAGCAGATCGATATCGGTGGGCCTTCGATGCTACGCTCAGCCGCAAAGAACCACTCCCACGTTCTGCCGGTAGTCGACCCACGAGATTACGACCGTGTGATCGATGCCCTGACATCGCAGCAGATCGACTACAGCTTCCGCAGGGATCTGGCGGCGAAGGTGTTCAGCCACACCGCGGGGTATGACGCTGCGATAGCGGCCTATCTCAGCCACGACGCCGACCTGTTCCCACCGGTGGTGAGTCTGGTCCTGGAGCGGACCCAGGAACTGCGGTACGGAGAGAACCCGTATCAACGAGCTGCACTCTACTCCACCCGTGAGGGACGCGGCGTAGATGTGATGAAACAGCTGCACGGCAAGGAACTCTCATTCAACAACCTGTTGGACATCGAGGCGGCCAGCGTGACGGTCGCACCGTGGCCCGACCGACCCGCGTGTGTCGTGATCAAGCACACCACTCCGTGCGGGTTGGCACTCGGCAAGACCACCGAGGAGGCTTATCGCCGGGCGTTGGCCACAGATCCGAAATCAGCCTTTGGTTCAGTCGTCGGCTTCAACACCGTCGTTGGGCCCGAGACAGCCGAAGCGATGTCCAGCCTCTTCGTCGAGGCTGTAGTGGCACCGATGTTCCAGGACGAGGCTCTTGAGGTCTTCCGTCGCAAGAAAAACCTGCGCGTCGTTGAGCTGCCGCTACCCGACAAGCGGCACGCGTTCGACTACAAACGCGTGCGTGGCGGTTTCCTGGTGCAGGACCGTTTCGTCTACTCCGGAGACGAAACAGACTGGAAGATCGCAACCAAGAGGAAACCCTCCACCGAGGAAATGCGCGACTTGCGATTCGGATGGGCTGCCGTGGCCAGCGTGAAATCAAACGCCATCCTCCTGGCAAGAGATGAGGCGGCGATTGGCATCGGCGCAGGACAGATGAGCAGAGTCGACTCATCGTTCATAGCGGTACACAAAGCCCGCGACGCAGGCCAAGACCCCAAGGGTTCCGTGCTCGCCTCGGATGCTTTCTTCCCGTTCGCCGATGGCGTGGAACAGGCTGCGGAAGCGGGCGTTACTGCCATTATACAGCCGGGCGGTTCGGTTCGTGATGAAGAGGTGATCGCAGCCGCAGATGCCCACGGGATGGCGGTGGTGCTAACCGGAAACAGACAATTCCGACATTAAGACACTGAATGACGACTGAAGCAGCTGCAGTAAACGAGCGGCCGCCCTACGGATGGGCGGCCGTAGTAACCACGGCCATACTCGGGTTGTACATCCTGACGATTGCGCCAACCGCGCAATTCTGGGACACATCGGAATACATGGCTGCGGCGAAGGTCTTGGGTATCCCACACCCACCCGGCAATCCACTGTTCGTGTTCATGGCCAACGTCTGGGGTCAGATCCCGATGGTGGAGCATTACGCCCTTCGCATCAACCTGTTTGCGGCGGTAACCACTGCGCTGGCATCGGGTTTCTCATTCCTGGTCGTGGACCGGCTGTTGCGCGATCTGATCCCGGTGCGGTGGGTTCGCTACGCTACAGCTGCTGCCGGAATCGTGGTTGGCGCAACGGCCTACACCGTGTGGAATCAGTCGGTCGTCAACGAGAAGGTCTATACCTTGAGCTTGTTGGCTATCTGCTTGATCCTGTGGCTGGGAATCGTGTGGGCCGATCGACCCCGGGGTGCCAATCGCGATCAACTGCTCATCGTCATCATATATCTGCTCGCGCTGACGTCAACGAACCACACCATGAGTCTGCTAGTGGCTCCGGCGATAATGGCGTTGATCCTCATGACGTTGCTTCAGGAGGAGCACGACCTGGGTGAGTGGTCCAAGTGGCTGGTGTTCTGTGTGTTGTCGACGTTGTTCGTCTTCCTACCCGGGATCGTGCGCGAGACCACTGAAACCCAAATGACCTTCCTGTTTGGCTTTGCGTTGCTGGCGGTGCTGGGCTTGGCCGTCTACACGGGTCAATGGCGCTTCGCCGTTCTCGCCATCGTGGTCTCCGCAGTAGGAATGTCGTTGTACGGTGTGCTGCCGATCAGAGCCGCACACTTCCCCCCGATCAACGAGGGAGAGCCGACAACCTGGGGCGCGTTTATCGACGTGTTGGACCGGGTGCAGTATCAAAAGGGACCGCTCGTCCCACGTCAGGCAGACATCGTGTGGCAGTACCTCAACTACCTGCAGTACTTCTCATGGCAGTTCGGGAGAGATTGGGAACCTGCCGTCCGGCGGGCCCTCGCGATGTTGTTCGGTGGTCTGGGTCTCCTTGGTGCCGTGTGGCACTGGCGCAGAGATCCCAAGCGTGCCGCGGCGATGACGGCGCTGATGGTAACCGTAACTGTGCTACTGGTTTGCTACCTGGACTTCAAGTACGGCTACTCGCTGCAACCCCAAGAACGGCTACATGAGGTCCGCGAGCGCGACTACTTCTTCATGGCATCGTTCCTACTCTGGGGAATCTGGGTCGCACTCGGTTTTGCAGCGATAATCCAATGGAGCGTCGATCACTTTTTTCACTCCCGGGAGGGTGACGCCAAGTGGCTGCCCGCCACACCCGTGTTGCTCCTCTGTTTCATACCACTGGCCGGGAATTGGCTGCATGCTTCGCGCGCGGGAGAGACGCTGCCGCGTGACGTTGCCTGGGACATCATGCAATCGGTTGAGCCGTACGGCATCCTCATAACCGCGGGTGACAACGACACGTTCCCGCTGTGGTACATCCAAGAGGTGGAAGGAGTCCGCCGTGACGTACTGGTTGCCAACCTGTCGCTGATGAACACGGTTTGGCACACCCGGCAGCTGAAGCGCCGTGGAGTGATCGCCTTCGACTCGGCAAACGCATTGCCGCTGTACCAAGACGGTGGGTGGCCCGTGCCGACAGAAGACGCACTCTCCTTGAGCTACGAGCAACTCGATGCGTTGCCACCGTATGCCCAGATCGGAAGTGGACAGGTCTTTCAGAACGGAGGCTTGAGGGCCGCTCTGCCCGAAGTGTTGGAGCGAGCGGACGTAGTCACGTTGCAGCTGATCCAGGACAACCTCGGCAAGCGTCCGATTTACATCTCTCGCACCACGGGCAATTACGGCGAAAGAATGGGCCTGGCACCATACCTGTTAGGACAGGGTATGGTCCGGAAGCTCATGCCGGAGCCGGTCGAGAGATCTGACAATATCGTGCAAGTGAGCACGCTCGGTTGGATGGACGTGGAACGTACCAAGGACCTGTTGTTCGACGTATACCATGCGGAGACCGCTGCACGCGAGCGCCCGTTTGGCTGGCCCGATCGCCCGTCAGAGAGCATCCTGACTCTGTATGCCATCATGTACGGTGCCTTCGCGCAGGTGCTGATCAGCCACGTCGGCCTAACCGGTGATGCTGTGGCCGATTCGGCAACGGCAGAGTTGGCACGTCAAGCCGACGATCTGGCGCGGCGGATGTTTGAGAATACGAGCTTCAGGTAGGCCCCCTACTCTTGACCTGGCGCTGTGGGGCTGCAGATTCAAGTGCTCGCCACAAAGCTGCCACCATGACCACCGTCCTGGATCGTGTGCGTGAGGCGTTGGCTCCCGAGTACCGTGTCGAGCGCGAGATCGCCCGCGGTGGGATGGGTATCGTGTTCCTCGCGCGAGAAGCGGTGTTGGACCGGCCGGTGGCGATCAAGGTCGTCAGGCCAGAACTGGCAACGGCCCGCGCAGTGGACAAATTCCTGCGCGAAGCCCATATCCTCGCCAATCTGAGACATGCCAACGTCATCCC